>JAUZEM010000342.1 GCA_030839005.1 Actinomycetota bacterium
GGACCGTCGCCCGGCGGCGGGACGTTCGGCCCGCCCGTTCCCGCGACGTCGGGCGCATCCATGCCGAGCGCGAGGTAATAGGGCCATTCGGGTTGCGGGTACGCATCGCTGTCGAGGTAGGCCACGAGGTCGCCGCGCGCTGCCTGCAACCCCGCGTTGCGCGCCACCGCAAGGCCCCGATGCGACATCTCGACGAGGCGGGCTCGAGGATGACGGCCGACGATCCAGCTCGTCTCGTCGGTCGATCCGTCGTCGACGACGATGACTTCGAGGTCGGGGTAGTTCAGCGCGCAGGTGTGGCGCAGGCACTCGTTGAGCGTTCCCGCGGCGTTGTACGCGCAGATGACGACCGAGATCGAGGGCCAGTCGAACTCGAGATCCGCGACCGTGCGGGCGTTCTCGCGCGCGGCGACGGCAAGTGCCGGCCGGGCGCTGCGATCCTCGCGCGTGAGGCCGAACCGCCACCCGACGACCGGCGCGTCCCCGACCCACCAGTCGTCCGTCCACGAGAAGACGCAGGTCCCGGCCACCCCGCGTTCGAGTGCCGTATCCAGTTGCTCGGCCAGAAAACGCGCCTGGTCGCGCTCGCCCTCGGCGCCCGGTTCCGCGTGGACGCCGACCTCTCCGAGCACCAGCGGCCGGTCGCCGGCGAGATGGTGGAGCCGGGTGAGGTACCGCCGCAGGTCGGCCTGATCCGGGAGGTAGACGTTGAACGTCGCAAAGTCGAGCGTCGGCACCGACAGGAACTCGGTCGTCGGGAAGTTCGCATAGGTCACCAGCTGCTCGGCGTCCTCGGAGCGGACGACCTCGGCGAGCCCGCCGACGAAGCGCGCCACGCGGGCGGTGCCGAGCCAGCGGACGAGGTCGGCCGGGATCTCGTTGCCGAGGACCAGACCGAGCACCTGCTCGCGGCCGGCGAGCCGCCGGGCCTCGGCCCGCACGGCGGCGCGAGCCGCGTGTGCGACCCGACGCGCCTGCCGTTGCGACGCGCCGACCGAATATCTCCAGTCGGGATAGAAGACGCCCGCGAGGATCCTGAGTCCCCAGTCGCCGGCCAGCTCGATCACGTCGTCCGGCGGTGCGGTGTAGGTGCGCACCACTGTGAACCCGGCCTCGCACATCGCGGAGAAATCGCGCTTGACCTGGTCGCGTTCGGGGAACTGTTGACCGTCGGCGCGGGGAGCAAACGTCCCGTAGGTAACGCCGCGGAAGTCGAAGCGCGCCCGGCCGACCGCGAAGTGCTTGCCGTCGACCGCGACTTTCGAGCTCAACTCGCCTTCGGCCGCGCGGCCGGCGGGTCGTAGGCGATGCGACCGCGCCGGGGCGCGACAGAATGTATGAAGGACGTTGTCACCAATGCGCCGATCCTCCGCGGCCCCCTGAGGAACGCAGCCGTTAGTTCGCTATTGCTCTGCCTGGTTTCGGCAGAACGGCGGGCAAATCTGTAACGAGTCCTCGATCCCGCGAGATTTTTCGCGTGCCCTCGTCGGAACCGAACGCGCGCGTCCGCGATGGATCAGCCGCGTTGCAGCTCGAACAGCGTGCCGGCCGACGGCAGCGGGTGGCGTTTGATGCATCGCAGGCCGGCCCTCTTCCACAGAGTCTCGTATTGCGCCGCGGTGCGTTCTCGACCTCCGGGTGTGAACGCGAGCATGAGCATGTCGGTGGCCTGCACGAACGAGCCGTACCGCCCGGGTTGGAGCGTTGTCTCGACGACGCAGATTCGTCCGCCGGGTGCGAGCGCGTCTGCGCAATTCCGCAGGAGGCGTATGCAGTCGTCGTCCGACCAGTCGTGGACGATCGCGGTGAGGACGTGCAAGTCGTAGCCGGCGGGCACTGTCGCGAAGAAGTCGCACGGTTCGAATGTCGCGCGCTCCGCAACACCCGCTTCCGTGAACGTGGCGCGTGCTCCTGCGGCCGCCTCCGGCAGGTCACAGACTGCGCCCCGCAGTTCCGGATGGCCGGCGAGGACGTTGCTCAAGAATGTTCCGGTGCCACCGCCGACGTCCAGCACGGAGCTCACGCCCGCGACGGGCAAGGCGGCGGCGCACATGATGGCCTGCAGGCGCGCGCCCGCGGCCTGCGCGTCGTGGAACGCCTGGGCCGCGTCCGGATGCGCGGCGAGATACGAGAAGAGGTCCGTCCCGTGGGCGACCGCGATCGGATCGTCGCCATCACGCACTGCGGCGAGCAGCTGCGCGTAGGCCGACATCGTCCAAGGCGCACCGAGGAACCGAACCCAGCCGCACCAACCTCCGTCGTCGGTGAGGAGGTTCGTCACCCGGTTGGCGACGTAGCGGCCGCGCCGGTCGCGGCGGAGGCATCCGCGGGACGCGAGATATCCGAGCAGACGGTCGAGCGAGTCCTGAGGAACGCCGACGCGCGCCGAGATCTCCTCGACGCGTCTCGGCGTCGTGAGATGTTCGGCGATGCCGAGCTCGACGAACGCGTACAACGCAGGTGCGTCGAGAACGCCCGTCAGCCGCTCCAGCAAGACTTGGAACGGCAACCCCATGCGATCGTGCGCGCCGCCCAGCACGGCGCGCACTCTGGTCGCAACGGCCGCCATTCCCGCCGGCGGAACGACGGGAACACCGGCAACATCGTGGACTCGCAGCGGCCACCGACGCGACACGCCGTGAGCGTCCCACATCAGCCGCCCGGCTCACGAAGCGGATCGGGAAGGGGAGTTGATCAGCCGGCTTAGGCCGCGGCCGCCCGGCGCGGGTGCCAATCGTTGACGAGCTTGGGGATCAAGGTGTCCAGCCGGCGCTCCAGCCGCGTCGCACGTTCGGCCGTGATCTTGCCTGCCGCCTTTGCCGCCTCGATCTTCGCGGTCGCGGCGGCCTTGAGCGCGTCGATGACGGCCTGCGGTTGAACGCCGTGCTCGGTCGCGACTGCTGCGATCGTCTTGCCGGCCCGCAGCTCCTTCACGAGGTCGGCGGACGAGATGCCGATGGTCTTCGCCGCCACCGCGATCGCCCGGCGCAGGAGGCGTCGTCGTCGCACCGATGCGAGCCCGGTCTGCTTCGTGGTCGCCGTTGCCGTCGCCGCGGCAGTGGCCGCCGGTGCGGCCGGTTGCGGCGAGCCGGCGCTCGATGCGGCGCCGGCCACGGAGACGCCGGCGACTCCGAGGACAGCTGCGACGGATGCGGATGCGATGGTCTTGGTGAATCTCATGCCGTCACCATCGCACCCAAATGTGATGCGGGCGTGAAGGAGCCGTCAGGGCCGCGAGAGGAGTTCGGTCACGACGTCGAGCACCCCGTCGACGCCGGAGCCGTGCAGGGTCATCCCGCCGTCGGCCACGAGGTTCTGGCCGGTCACGAACCGGGCGAGATCCGAGCACAAGAACACGACGACGTCCGCGATATCGCCGGGAGTGCCGATCCGATCGAGCGGGGTCTTCGCCCGCTGCTGATCCTCGAGCCCGATGCCGCGTTGATCCAGCAAGAGCTCGGTCAGCGGTGTGCGGATCATGCCGGGCGAGACCGCGTTGACCCGGATGGTCGGCGCGTATTCGAGCGCGGCACTCGCAGTGAGCGCGACCACGGCGGCCTTGGCGGCCGCGTACGGTGCCTCACCGGCGGCCGGTCGCGTGCCCGAGATCGACGCAGTCGACACGATGGAGCCGCCGCCGCTCCCGAGGATGATCGGCGCGCCGGCCTTGAAACCGTGGAACACTCCCGTCAGGTTGAGCTCGACGATGCGGCGCCACTCGGCGACGTCGTAGTCGTGGATGGGTGACAGCGTGCTGCCGCCCGCATTGTTGAAGAGCAACGAGATCCCGTGCATACGCTCC
>JAUZEM010000389.1 GCA_030839005.1 Actinomycetota bacterium
GGGCGTGATCCGGCGCGACGGGCCGGCCGGCCGATGGTTGCTCGAGCACGGCGTGCAGCCGCTCGAGTTCAACTCCTACGGCTCTCGCCGCGGCAATCACGAGGTGATGATGCGGGGCACCTTTGCCAACGTCCGCCTGCGCAACCGGCTCGCGCCGGGCACGGAAGGCGGCGTCACGCTGCATCTCCCGGACGCCGAGCAGACGACGATCTACGACGCGGCGATGCGGTACGCAGGCGAGGGTGTGCCGCTGGTCGTGCTCGCGGGGAAGGAATACGGCTCGGGCTCGTCGCGCGACTGGGCGGCCAAAGGCTCGCTCCTGCTCGGAATCCGGGCCGTGCTCGTCGAGAGCTTCGAGCGCATCCATCGGTCGAACCTCGTCGGTATGGGTGTTCTACCGCTCGAGTTCCCGGCCGGCGAGTCGGTCGCGTCCCTCGGCCTCACCGGCCACGAGATCTACCGCGTCGTCGGATTGCCGGCGCTGGCGGGCCCGGGCCCGCTGCCGCGCGAGGTGACCGTGAACGCCGACGAGAAGACGTTCACGATGCGGGCCCGCATCGACACGCCGTTCGAGCTCGCCGTGTTCCTCGATGGCGGCATCCTGCCGTTCACCCTCCGGCGGCTGGCGCAAGCGGGTCACTAGCCAGAGGACCGAGACGACAGCGCAGCGACCGGAGGGGAGCGGAGCGTGGAGTCGACCCGAACTACCGATCGTCGCAGAGTTCGTGCAGGTCGGGCCAGATCGATGCGGTTGCTGCGATGACGGTCGCGCCGTCTTCGGCGAGGCCACGCAAGTTGCCGGTTTCGGCAAGCGTTGCCGCCAGCTCGAGCTCTCGCGGCGCACGTGAGCCGTGCGCATCCATGACTTGGTGCGGCCAACGCTCGGCGAGCCAGCTCAGATGCAATACGTGCGCGAAGGCGCCGTACGGTCCGCCGAGACAGTCGCGTTTCGGGAGTGCGCGCGCGATCGGCTCGAACGTTGCGAACATGTCGTGCAGACCGTCCCACACCGGGTCGTCCGCCGCGTAGAACAGGCGCGGGATCCGATAGATGCGCATCGTTGCCGCGCACATCACGCACGGCTCGAAAGTGCTGTACAGCGTGTAGTCGTCGTACGGCCCGACGGGCAGACACGCCAGCGCGTTCATCTCGGCGTGCGCCATGAAGGTGCCGGCCAACGGCGTGCAACCGTCAGGCTCGTCGAACACCCGGCTTCGACCGATCGCAACGATCGACCCGCCGGGATCGGTGATCGCGGCGCCGACGCCGGCCGAACCCGAAGAGTACGACGCCCACGCCTCCTCGAACGCCACTCGCCAGCTTTCGCCGAGCGACGCCCACGCGCCCGCCGCGTCACGCACCGCGCCAATCTAACTCGAGAGCTGTACCTCGACCGCGCCATTGTCCGTGACCGAGCGATACGCGGCGTCGACGAGTGCGTGCGCGGCGAGCGCGTCGGAGAACGTCGGGGAGGCGGGCTGTTTCTCTCGAACCGATCGCACGAACGCGCGCGCTGCAGGATAGAGATACACGAAGAAGTCACGTCGATCGATGCCGGCTGCCGCGAAGTGCCGATCGCGCAACGCGGCCACATCGAGCCGTTCGGGTTCTCGATCGGGTCGTTGAACGAGGAAGCTGTCCTCCCGGGCACCGACCAGGAAATCGGTCGTCACCTCGACCGCACCCCGTTCGAAGAACACCTCGAGCCGGCGTTCCTCGCGCCCGCGTACGCCGTTGAAGATCGAGATCAACGTGCCGACGACGCCCGACGAGTGTTCGATGGTGCAAACCGCGGTGTCCTCGACGTCGTAGCCGAATACGTTGCGCGTGCGCGCGTAGACCCGCGTGGCCGATCCGAAGAGCCAGGTGAGTATGTCGGCGCTGTGGATCGAGTGTTCGAGGAGCGCGCCACCGCCCGCGTGCTCACGGTGCGAACGCCACGAGCTGTGGCCGGGCACGACGTCGCCCGTCGGCCAGTACTGGTCGTCGCGCAAGGTGTAGCCCATGGGCGCGCCGAGCTCGCCGGAGGTGGCGAGCCGGACGAGCTCGTTGATGAGCGGATGAAACCGCGAGTGGAAGCCGACCTGGGCCGTGAGACCCGATGACTCTACGAACGCGCACATGTCGCGCACGATGTCGAAACGGGTCGCGAGTGGCTTCTCACATAGCAACGGCTTGCCGGCCGACACAGCCGCGTGAACGAGGTCACGATGCGTCGTGGTCGGCGTGACGATCACCACCGCTTCGACGTCAGGGTCGTCGATGACGGCCTGAGCGTCGGCCGCGACCCGTTCGAATGGGCAGATGCCTCGCGCGGTTTCCACGGCATCGACCGAGAAGTCGGTCACCGCGACGGGGCGGACCTCACCGTCTTCGGCGAGCAGACGCAGGGCGTACGCGTGACCCTGACCGATCATCCCGGCGCCGATCATCCCCACCCCGAGCATGTTTATTCGCTCTCTCGCTGCGGGGCGGGATACCCGCACACGTTTATTCGCTCTCTCGCTGCGGGGCGGGATACCCGCCCCGCGGTCGCTCGATCGCTGGCGAGTTCGCTACGGCTGCGCCTCCGCTCACCGCGTGGGCCACGGCGACGGTGCAGTACACCGAGGTCGCCCCGAGGAGGAGGCCGGCGACGACGTCGGCGGGATAGTGGAGCTGCTTCGAGATGACCGCGCAGCCGACGAGGAGCGGGAGCGCTACCAGCAACGGCGCGAGCCGGACGCGGCGATCGAGAATCAGCCACGCGAACGTCGCCGCGGCAGCGGCCGCGGTCACGTGCGCCGACGGGAACATCCTCCCGGCGACGTGGAGGTGCTGATTCACGCCGGCGACACGGTGGGTGCGGACGCGATCGACCAACGGCTTGAACACGAGCTGGGCCGCGAGCACCGCGCCCAGGCTCCCGGCAACTCCGGCGAGCGCCAGCCGGTATCGGCCGCGCGCCGCGGCCGCGCCACCGAGCGCGATGGTCGTCAGCGCGAACGGCAGCGGTTGGAACAGCGAGATCCAGAAGTCGCGAAACACCAGCGGGACTCCGTCGACGGCGCTGATGATCGGGCGCTCCCACGTCTCCGGTCTCGTGGAATGCCACATGAGGATCGTGAGCACCGTAAAGCCGGCGATGCCGGCGAGTATGGCCGCTCGACCGTACGGGCGCGTCCGCGCGGTCTGGGCGAGGTCCACGCCTCAAGGTATCGCCGGACCCGTCGCTCATCCGGCGAGTGCGCAGACTCCAACGTCGTGCCGGGAGGCGGTGGCACGGTCGGGCGACGACCCCAGCGGGTGGGGTGAGGGGCCGTCACCATCGACCGGCATGCACAGCCTCGAGTGTGCGCCATCGAGGCTGTGCGTAAGAAGAGGACAACATTGTGTCTTTCCTGTGGAAAACCCGTCGGTCCGTCCGCAATCACGCCTGACCTGCAGGTCGTCACAAATCGGTGACGCGGCCTCGCGTAGCTTTTGTGATCTCGGGACACCCGCTCGGCCCGCTCGGCCCGGATGACCCCAAAGCGATGCCCCTCGCCCCCGCCGGGGGCATCGCCGCGCGCCGCGTCGATGGCACTCAGGAATTCGTGACCGTGCTCTCAGGTCGGCCCCATCCGCCGTGTGCAGACTGAATTGCGACGCCTTGCATCTCGGCCGCGTCTGCCTCCCCCGTCCCGGACGCGGTCGAGATCAGGGCTCCGCACCTTCTCATGGCGCCCCGCCTGACGAGGGCCCTTGACGCTACGTGGTCGCGAATGCCACGCTTCGTGCTCGGCGGTAGGTATTGGGTTCGGAGTCAGGGGGCAGGGATGCGTTGGGTCATGGCTTGGTGCGTGCCGGATCGTGCACTGCGGGTGAGCATCATCGTCTGAGGCTCGCCTTCTTTCAACCGAGGTCGGCGAACGTCGCCATCTCCGAGAGAACGCCCGCCGCGCACCGCACGAGTGGGATCGCGAGGCAACCACCGGTGCCCTCGCCGAGCCGCAAGTCGAGATCGAGGAGCGGGTCGAGGCCGAGGTAGGAGAGCGTCGCGCTCGCGCCGGGCTCGACGGAGCGATGGCCGGCGATGCAGCGGTCGCGCACGCGCGGGACGAGCGCTTCGGCAACGAGGAGCGCGGCGCAGGTAATCACTCCGTCGACGACAACCGGAACGTGTGCCGCGGCTCCGCCGACGATGAAACCCGCCAGCGCCGCGATCTCGAGGCCGCCCACGTCGGCGAGCACCGAGACGGGATCGAGCCAGCTACCGGCCCGCGTCGACGCGCCGGCAACGATCTCCTGCTTGCGAGCGAGCATCGCATCGTCGATGCCGGTTCCCCGGCCCGTGACCGTCGCGGCTTCGGTTGCGGTGAAGCATGCGACGAGGGCCGCCGCGGCGGTCGTGTTACCGATCCCCATTTCGCCCGTGACGAGCAGGTCGTGACCCGCCGCGACCAGCTCGCCCGCGACGCGCGCGCCGACGTCGAGCGCGTCGCACGCGTCGGCGGTGGACATCGCGGGGCCGCGCGACAGGTCGGCGGTGCCCGAGCGCACTTTATGGTGGCGTATGCCGGTGAGGTGCGTGATGTCGGAGGCGACGCCGACGTCGACTACGTGTACCGACGCGCCGGTGTAGCGCGCGAACACGTTGATCGCGGCTCCGCCCGAGGCGAAGTTCGCCACCATCTGCGCGGTGACCTCCTGGGGCCAGGGTGTGACGCCCGAAGCGACGACGCCGTGATCGCCGGCGAAGACGGCGACCGCGGGACGCGTCGGAATCGGTGGCGGGCACGACGCGGTGATCGCCGCGAGCCGGGCGCCGAGCGCCTCCAACCGACCGAGCGACCCTCTCGGCTTCGTGAGCTGCTCGTGGCGCGCGAGCGTCTCGGCGCGCCTGCGCTCGTCGACCGGAGCGACTCGGCTCACCGCGTCGCCGAATGAACCGGCTCGGAGCATCGACGCGCGCGCGAGCGCGTCGACGAGCCCGGCATCGGTCGCGGCGAACGCGACGCCGGCGGCAGCGGCCGCGTCACGATCGACGTCGCGATCGCCGATGAGCAGCGAGCGTTTCGCGTCCGCTCCGAGCCGGCGCAACGCCTCGTGCACGATCCGCGGGTCGGGTTTCGCGGCGCCGACGTCGCTCGACGTCACGACGACCTCGAGCAGTGCGTCGAGCCCGCAGGGGGCGAGCAGGGCGCGGATCGCGGCGCCGTCCATTACCGCGGTGTCGGTGACCGCGCCGAGGCGGTAGTGGGGCGCGAGTGCTTGCAACGCGTCGACGACTCCGGGAAGCGGCTGCGCAACCAGCTCGCCGACCGGCGTCGCCGCGGGCGCCTCGACGACGAGGGTGCCGCCGACGTCGAACAGGATTGTGTCGATTCCGGCGATCATCGCTCGCGGCCTCCGATGCTCGAACAACCAAGTAGCGCGACGAGCGCGAGCTCGACGTGTGACGCGAGCTCGATCGCGCGATCGATGTCGCCGGCTGCGGGTCGCGGGCCGGCGCCGAGCCGCGGTCGATCCTCGACGCGCTCGCCGTAACGAACCGAGCCGCCGAGCTCGACGCCGAGCGCGCCGGCGAACGCGGCCTCCGCGACTCCCGCGTTGGGCGACGGATGGGCGCCGGCTTGGGTAACCACCGCGCGCGCGATGAGCGTTGCTCGCCGGGGTCGGACCAGCGCGACCAGGAGGGCGGTGACACGCGCGGGAAGGAAGTTCGCGACGTCGTCGAGTCGAGCCGCCGACCAGCCGAAGCGCGCGTAGCGCGCCGAACGGTGACCGACCATCGCGTCCATCGTGTTGACCGCCCGATGGACGACCGCACCCGGCGCGCCGCCCGCGACACCCCAGAACGCCGGCGCGACCACTGCGTCGACACTGTTCTCCGCAAGCGACTCGATTACTGCCGCGGCAATGCCCGACTCGTCGAGCGCGGCGGGATCGCGCCCGACCAGGGCGGGGAGAAGCGCGCGCGCCCGCGCGAGCTCGCCGGTGCGTAGCTCGTCGCGCACGCGCGTCGCCGCCATCCGCAACTCGCGCCCGGCCGACGTGGTCGCGACCGCGATCATCGGTGTGCCCGCCAGCGCACCCGCGGCCGCGCCTACGCCGACACCGATCGCGGTGTACGCGCATCCGGCCCGGCGGTTGTCGGCGTACACGGCACGCTCGATCCGCTGCATGAGCGAACCGAAGGCCGCGACCGGGTGCACGCGATCGGGCGGCTCGCCGACTGCGCGGTCGAGCAACAGACCGAGCGCGACCAGTCGCGCCCTTCGCGCAAGGGTGGCGTTCACGAAGTC
>JAUZEM010000391.1 GCA_030839005.1 Actinomycetota bacterium
CCGGATCGTCGGGCGCCTGACGTCGATCCCTCTCGGGCGCCGTTCTGAGGGCTTCTCGGCGTGACCTACCCTGGGCGGCGATATGCAATTGCCGACTTCGCCCGTCGACGAGCCGCGCGACCCGCGAACCGTCGCCGTCGACGTGTTCCACGCGGTGTCGCGGGCGATGCGCGGCGCCGACGACGTCGTCGGGCTCGCGGTCGTCGCACTGCTCTCGGGCGGCCATCTCCTGGTCGAAGGCGTGCCCGGTACGGGCAAGACCCTTTTGGCGAAGGCCTTGGCGAACGCGATCGGCGGGCGCTTCGGGCGGATCCAGTGCACGCCCGACCTGCTGCCCGCCGACGTGACGGGCACGTCGGTCTACAGCCCGGCCACCGGCGACTGGGAGTTCCGGTCCGGTCCCGTCTTCGCGAACGTCGTCCTCGTCGACGAGGTGAACCGGGCGTCGCCGCGCACCCAGGCCGCGCTCCTCGAGCCGATGGAGGAGCATCAGGTCACCGTCGACGGTCTGACGCACGCGCTACCCGTGCCGTTCTTCCTGGTCGCCACCGAGAATCCGTTCGGTCACGCCGGCACGTTCCCGCTGCCCGACAGCCAGCTCGATCGGTTCGCGATGGTGTGCACGATCGGGCGCCCCGGGCGCGAAGCGGAACGCCAGATCCTGGGCGGCGCGGGCGGTGTCGAAGCGCTCGACGACATCGAACCCGTCACGACGCCTTCGGAGCTCGCCGACGCGATGGCCGCAGTTCGGCACGTGCACTGTGCGCACTCGGTGCTCGACTATGTGCTCGACGTCGCCGACGCGACGAGGAATCATCCCGGTGTCGCGCTCGGCGCTTCGCCGCGCGCGAGCCTCGGCCTGCTGCACGCGGCGCAGGCGCACGCCACGGTCACCGGACGCGACTTCGTGTCGCCCGACGATGTCAAGGCGGTCGCGTCCGCGTCGCTTGCGCACCGCATCGTGCTCGCGAGCGGCGTCGACGTCGCCGCCGGCGCGCGCGTGATCACCGAGATCGTGGAACGCGTCGCGGCTCCGCACGCGTGAGTGCTTCCACTTCCTCGAGCAACTCCGCGAGTAACTCCTCGAGCGCGGTCTCGAGCGGAACGGTCGACGGCGCCGGTCCCGGCGATCGGGGGCCGGGCGCCGCGCTCCGCGGCGGCGGACCCGGTCACCAGGGCCCGGGCGACCTCACGCTCACCTCGATCGTGCTCTTCACGCTCGGCGCGTACGGCGTGGCCGCGGGCGCGGCAACCGGCCAGGAGGCGGTCGTCGCGGTCGGCGTCTTCGCCTTCACGTTGTTCGTTGTGGGGATCCTGTGGCCCATCTGCTCGCTCGCGCGCGCGAGTGTTTCGGTGGTCGGCCCGACCGACGCGACCGTCGGCGATTCCGTCGAGTTGCGGATCCGAGTCGCCGCGCACGCGTCGAGACTCGACGTGCGCGCGCTCGACCCGCCCGGCGTCTGGTGCCGAACCGCGGCACCGGCCGACGGACGGCTTCCGCACACGGCAACGCGCCGGGGCGTGTTCCGATCGGTGCGCATCCAGCTACGCACCTCCGCGCCGCTCGGCGTCTTCGTGCGAACGCGCACCGTTCGGGTCGCGTTGCCGGCTCCGATCGTGGTCGCGCCGCGGCCGAGTGTCGCCTCCGCAGTGCTGCAACCGGTTCCCGACGAGCGCGTCACGAGCGGGGCGGCCCTCCTCGTTCGGGGCGGTGGCGACACCGTGCGAACCGTGCGCCCGTACGCGCCCGGAGATCCGGCGCGGCTCGTCCACTGGCCGACGAGCGCCCGCCGCGGAGAGATCGTGGTGCGCGAGTACGAGCCCCCGCCGGCACTCGGGGTCGCGCTCGTGGTCGACCTGCGCGGCCCCGCCCCGGAGGTCGCGGCCAGCCTGGCCGCGGGAATCGGTACCGCGACGCTCGCGGCGGGCGGAGTCGTCTGGTGCGGGACGTTCGAGGACGGGCAGCCGGTGGGGGAGCAGGTCGCCGACGCGCGCGACCTCGGGCGCCGGCTCGCGCGCGCGACGCCCGGTCCTTCGCCCGAACCTCCGGATGGTTGGGCGACGAAAGTGGTGCACGCGTGAACCTCGTCGGCGCGCGTGCCGGTTCTGCGACCCACCGCCGACGGGTTGCGCCTGCATACCGAATCGTCGCCGTCCCCGCGGCCGTCGCGCTCGGATCGGTCGGCGGCATCGCGGCCGAGCACGCGCACTCACCATGGGTCTTCGGTGTGCTGGGCGGCGCGCTCGCAGCCGTGCTCGGTGTCCTCGCGCTGCCGTCGATTCCGACGCGCCGAGTGACGGTCGCGCTCCTCGGTCTCGGTGGTCTCGCCGCCCTACGGCACGCCTCGTTTGCGGGGACCGATCGGAGCTGGTTGCTCGTACTGTGGGCCGCGGCGACGATGCTCACGCTCGTGCTCGTCGATCGGGCCGATGCGGAGACGGTTCCGGCGCTCCGGGACGGCGTGCCGCTCTCGAATCGCATCGCGGAGACCGCGCGCGTCGCGGGCGTGACCGCGGTGGTGGTGATCGTCGCCGTGGTCGCTTTGGTGCCGACGGTGACCGACCGTCTCGGTCGCCACGTGTGGCCCGGACTCGATCCGAACGCGGCCAGCGTCCTCGGCGCACCGGCGTCGCTGAAGTCGAGCGGGGAGCTCCCGCTCACGACGCGTCCCCGCCCCTCCGATGCGGTCGTCTTCACCGTCGATGCGTCGCATGCCGACTTCTGGCGGGGCGAGACGTTCGACGAGTACAACGGCTCGAGCTGGTCGAGCAGCTTCCCCCGCGACCGATTGGACGTCCTCGGACACGTCGGCACGAAGGTCCAGGTCGCTCCCGAACTGTACGACGAGGGTGCGCGGAACGGCGTGGAGTTCCGACAGACCTTCCACATCGAGGCGAGCTATTCCGACGTCGTGTTCGCGGCGCCGAGCGCGAGGCTCGTGGAGACCGACAAGCTCCTGATACGCGAACCCGACGGCACCGTGCGGGTGGCGGGCGGATCGGGCTCGGGATTCGGCAAGGGCGCGGTGTACACCGTCTTCAGCCGCGGTATCCCCGTGACCGAGCCCAAGTTGCGCGCCGCGGACACGACGCGGATCCCCGGCGCGATCGCGAAGCAGTACGCGCAGACGCCGGCGACCACGGCGCGGGTGACTGATCTCGCACGCGAGATGACGGCCGGCGCAACGACGACGTTCGACAAGGTGCGCGCGATCGAGAGCTGGCTCGGCGCGCATACCGAGTACTCCTTGAACGCGCCGCTGTCGCCGCCGGACGTCGATGTCGTCGACGATTTCTTGTTCCGCAGTCGCATCGGGTGGTGCGAGCAGATTGCCAGCAGTCTCGTGGTCCTGGCGCGAAGCGTCGGCATCCCGGCCCGGCTCGTGACGGGCTTCGTTCCCGGGACCCAGGACGCGCTCACGGGCCGGTTCGTGGTGCGCGAACGTGATGCCCACGCCTGGGCGGAGATCTATTTCCCCGGCATCGGCTGGCAAGGTTTCGACCCGACCGCGTCGGTCCCGCTCGTGGGGAAGTCGACGTCCGGCGGCTCGTGGTTGGCGGACGCACGCCACAACGCGGCGTCGCTCGCGATCGCGGCGGTAATGCTCGCGCTGCTCGCGGCCGCGACGCCGCACGTCGTTACCGCGGCGCGTCGGCGGCGCGCGCGGCGCGCGTCGTGGAGCGCCGCCGCGCTGCACCGCCTGGAGCGCGCCGGGCGCAAGGCGGGCCGGGCGCGTGCCCCGGCGGAGACCCCGCGGGAGTATGCGTGCGCGCTCGCCGAGCTGCTCGGCGACGATCGCTTGGCCGCGGTCGGCGACACGCTCGACATGGCCCTGTACTCCGCGAGCGGGGCGCCCGAAGTGGATCGAGCCGACACGGACGCGGTGCTAACCTCGCTGTGACCGTGAAGGGGATCCCGTGAGGTCCCTACGGAGGAGCAGGCGATGTCGCCCCAGCAGGCCGGCGAAAACGACGCGGAAAACGACGCGCGCGAGAGCCGCAGTCGAGAAGTTGCCGGCGCCGTCTCCGGTTCGGGTGCCGACGGCGCCGGTGCCGTCCTCCGGACCCACGTCTTCGATGCCGCCGACCTCCGGCGCGCGCTGACCCGCGTCGCGCACGAGATCGTCGAACGCAATCACGGCGCCGACGATGTCGTCCTCGTCGGTCTCTACACCCGCGGCGTCGCGCTCGCCGGTCGTCTCGCGTCCGCGATCGCATCCTTCGAGGCGGTCGAGCCTGCACTCGGGGCGCTCGACGTCGCGTTCTACCGCGACGACATCGGGTTGCGCCCGGTCGCACCCCTCGGACCGACGGAGGTGCCCGACGTGTCGGGCAAGGTGGTCGTGCTCGTCGACGACGTGCTGTTCACGGGTCGAACCGCCCGCGCCGCGCTCGACGCGCTGCTCGAGCTCGGTCGCCCCCGCGCGGTGCAGCTCGCGGTGCTCGTCGATCGGGGTCATCGCGAGCTGCCTTTGCGCGCCGACTACGTCGGCAAGAACCTTCCGACCCGATCCAGTGAGGACGTGCGGGTACGGATCGCCGAAGTCGACGGCGACGACGGCGTCGACCTCTGGGGTGTTCCCGAGCGGGAGGATCAACCGCGATGATGCAGCACCTGCTCTCGGTCGACGATCTGGGCGGGCGCGCCGGGATCGAGTCGATGCTCGACCTGACCGACTCGTTCCTCGAGGTGATGCAGCGCGATATTCCCAAAGTCCCGGCGCTGCGCGGTAAGACCGTGGTGTCGTTGTTCTACGAGGACTCGACGCGCACGCGGTTGTCGTTCGAGACCGCGGCGAAACGTCTTTCCGCCGACACGATGACCTTCTCGGTCTCGAATTCGTCCGTGAACAAGGGTGAGAGTCTGCTCGATACCGTGCAGACGATCGACGCGATGGGCGTCGACGCGATCGTCGTGCGCCATGCTGCGGCCGGCGCCCCGCACCGCGTCGCGTCGTGGAGCTCGGCCCGCGTGATCAACGCCGGCGACGGGTGCCATGAGCACCCCACGCAAGCGCTGCTCGACGCGTTCACGCTGCGGCGTCATCGGGGCCCGTCGCTCGACGGTTGCCGGATCGCGATCGTCGGCGACGTCCGGCACTCGCGTGTCGCGCGCAGCAATGTGAAGGCGTTCCACGCGCTGGGATGTGAACTGACGCTCGTGGGTCCGCCGACGCTCATGCCCGAGCGGCTCGACGGATGGCCGGTCGCGGTGACGAGCGACCTCGATCACGTGCTGCCCGATGTCGATGTCGTCTACTTGTTGCGCATCCAGCGCGAACGGCTCGGGCAAGCGTTGTTCCCGACGCTGCGCGAGTACGCCGCACGCTGGGGTCTCAGCGCCGAGCGCGCGGCGCGGTGCAAACCCGACACACTCGTCATGCATCCGGGTCCGATGAACCGCGGGATCGAGATCTCGGGTGAGGTCGCGGACTCCACACGATCTCTCGTCACCGAACAGGTCGGCAACGGTGTCGCCGTCCGCATGGCCGTGCTGTGGGCGCTCCTCGGATCCGGAGGGCCCATTGTCTAGCCCTTCCAGTCCCCATTCCGGTGAAATGTCTAACGGTGAAGTACTCATTCAGGGTGGTCGGGTGCTCGACGCGACCGGCGAACGCGCCGCTGACGTGCGTGTGGTCGACGGCGCAATCGCCGAGGTCGGCCCGGCACTGGCGCCGACCACGGGCGCGACCGTGCTCGACGCCGAAGGATGCGTGACCACGCCCGGACTCGTCGACATCCAGGTGCACTTCCGGGAGCCGGGTCGCGAAGACAGCGAGACGATCGAGACCGGTTCACGCGCGGCGGCTCTCGGCGGCTGTACGGCGGTCGTCTGCATGCCGAACACGGATCCGCCGATCGACGACGCGGCCGTCGTGCAATCGGTGCTCGACCGCGCCCGCGCGGTCGGGTTGTGCGACGTGCGCCCCGCCGGTTGCATCACCAAGGGCCGGCTCGGCGAAGAGCTCGCGCCGCTCGGAGAGCTGTACGACCTCGGTGTGCGCGTGTTCACCGACGACGGCGATTGCGTAGCCGACGCGCTCGTGATGCGGCACGCGTTCGAGTATGCGGCCATGCTTCCGGGCGCGCTGCTCGCACAGCACGCGGAAGACCCCGCACTCGTGCGCGGCGGTCACATGCACGAGGGCGCGTGGTCGGCGCGGCTGGGCATCCCCGGCCGCCCAGCCGTCGCAGAATCGACCATCGTGGCGCGCGATCTGCAGCTGGCGAAGCGGACGGGCGGCCGTTACCACGTGCTGCACCTGTCGTGCGCCGCGTCCGCCGCGCTCGTGCGCGCGGCCAAGGCCGACGGAGTGCGCGTGACTGCCGAATGCACCCCGCAGCATCTCGTGCTCACCGACGAGGCCTGCGCGCACTTCGACCCGGCGTTCAAGATGAACCCGCCGTTGCGAGAACAAGCCGATGTCGATGCCTTGCGCACCGCACTGGTCGACGGGACGATCGACGCGATCGCGACCGACCATGCGCCGCATACGCACGAGAGCAAGGACGTGCCGTTCGAAGACGCGCCTCCCGGCATGCTCGGGGTGGAGACCGCGCTGGCGGTGGTGCTGACCACGCTGGTCGAGCCCGGGATACTCACGCTCGCGCAAGCGATCGGCGCGTTGTCGTGGCGCCCCGCCCGGGTCGTCGGGCTCGACGCCGTTGGTCACGGTGGTCCGATCGCGGCCGGCAGCCCGGCAAACCTGTGTGTCATCGACCCCGCGCAGACGTGGTCGGTCGACGGCGCGCGTCTCGCGAGCAAGTCGCGCAACACTCCCTGGGACGGATGGAAGCTCACCGGCAAGGTCCGCCACACGATCTACCGCGGCCTCCCCACAGTCCGCGACAACGAGCCCACAAGATGACCACAACCCACCAAACAGTTGGCAAAACCGGCGCCCTGCGCACAGAAACCCACCAAACAGTTGGCAAGAAAACGGGCGCGACGCGCCCGTTTTCCGCCAAACAGTTCGCAAGGAAGATGGCGCGACGGATGGAGGGCGGCGGGTGACGGAAGCGCTTTTGGTGCTGGCCGACGGCGAGACGTTCGAGGGCGTGTCGGTCGGTTTCGCGCCGGACGACGGTGTCGCGACCGGCGAGGTCGTCTTCAACACCGCGCTCGCGGGCTATCAGGAGATCCTGACCGACCCGTCCTATGCCGGGCAGATCATCACGTTCACCTATCCGCACATCGGCAACTACGGCGTCAACGAACTCGACGACGAGGCGTCGGCGCCGCACTGTCGCGGCGTGATCGTCCGCGATCTCGCGCGCCGGCCGTCGAGCTGGCGGGCAACCGACGATCTCGACGGCTTCCTGCATCGCCACGAGGTCGCCGGCATCGCGGGCATCGACACGCGTCGGCTGACCCGCCACATCCGGCGCGCGGGTGCCATGCCCGGGGCCTTCGGAACGGCCGATCGGGACACGCTGCTCGCGGCCGCGCAGGCCGACGGCGGTACCGACGGCCGCGACCTCGCCGCCTCGGTGACGACCTCGGAGCCCTATACCGTCGGGCCGGACGATGCGAGCCTGTTCGTCGTCGCGTACGACTTCGGAATCAAGCGTTCGATCCTCGACCAGCTCATCGGAGCCGGCTGTCAGGTCGAGGTGGTGCCCGCAGGGACGACCGGTGCCGACGTTCTGGCGCGCGCGCCCGACGGTGTGTTCCTCTCGAACGGGCCCGGCGACCCGGCCGCAGTGACCGCGGCGCGGGCGAGCGTGGGGGAACTGCTCGGCAACGTGCCCGTGTTCGGCATCTGTCTCGGACACCAGATCATGAGCCTCGCCCTCGGCGCGCGGACCTTCAAGCTGCGCTTCGGTCACCACGGTGGCAACCATCCCGTGCAGCAGCTGTCGACCCGTCGGGTCGAGATCACGAGCCAGAACCACAACTACGCCGTCGACCCGGCAACCCTGCCTGAGGGAAGCGTCGTCACGCACCTCAACCTGAACGACGGCGACGTCGAGGGCGTGCGCACCGAGCATCTCCGAGCCTTCAGCGTGCAGTACCACCCAGAAGCGGGTCCAGGTCCTCACGACGCGCGCTATCTCTTCGAGGAGTTCACGCAACTGATGAGGGCGAGCTGAGACATGCCTCGTAGGGACGACCTCGAGACGATCCTGCTCATCGGGAGCGGGCCGATCGTCATCGGTCAGGCGTGCGAGTTCGATTATTCGGGCACGCAGGCGTGCCGGGTGCTGCGCGAAGAGGGTTACCGCGTCGTGCTCGTGAACTCCAACCCGGCGACGATCATGACCGATCCCGAGTTCGCCGACGCCACTTACGTCGAACCGCTCGACCTGCCGACGCTGGAGCGCGTCATCGCCAAGGAACGGCCCGACGCGCTCCTGCCGACCCTCGGCGGCCAGACCGGTCTCAATCTCGCGATCGCTCTGGACGAGGCCGGCGTGCTCGAGACGTACAACGTCGAGATGATCGGCGCCAGCGTCGAAGCAATCCGCACCGCCGAGGACCGGCAGCGTTTCAAGCTCGCGATGACGGAGATCGGTCTGGTTGTTCCGCCTTCGGGCATCGCTTACTCGCTCGAGGAAGCGCTCCGAGTCGGCGAGGAGGTCGGCTACCCCGTCATCGTGCGTCCGGCCTTCATCCTCGGCGGCGGTGGTACGGGCATCGTGCACGACCGCGACGAGATGAAGCGCGTCGCCGAGCGCGGCTTGGCCGCGAGCCCGATCTCCGAGATCCTGATCGAGCGCAGCATCGCGGGTTGGAAGGAATACGAGCTCGAGGTCATGCGCGACCACGCCGACAACGTCGTCGTCGTCTGCTCGATCGAGAACCTCGACCCGATGGGTGTGCACACAGGTGAATCGATCACCGTCGCGCCGGCGCAGACGCTGACCGACGTCGACTACCAGCTCATGCGCGACGCCGCGTTCGCGTGCATCCGCCGCATCGGCGTGGAGACCGGCGGGTCGAACGTGCAGTTCGCAGTGAACCCGCAGACGGGCGAGATGGTGATCATCGAGATGAACCCGCGCGTGTCGCGCAGCTCCGCGCTCGCGAGCAAGGCCACCGGCTTTCCCATCGCGAAGATTGCCGCCAAGCTCGCGGTCGGATACCGCCTCGACGAGATACAGAACGACATCACCCGCGAGACGCCGGCCAGCTTCGAACCGACGATCGACTACGTCGTCACCAAGATCCCGCGCTGGGCGTTCGAGAAGCTGCCCGGGTCGAACCCGGTGCTCGGCACGCAGATGCAATCGGTCGGTGAGGTCATGGCCATCGGGCGTACCTTCTGCGAGTCGCTGCAGAAGGCCGTGCGGTCGCTGGAGACGGGGCGCCGGGGTCTCAACTGTGATCCGGCCGAGCACGAGCTCGATGCCCTTTCCGACGACGAGCTCGTGCTCGCGTCTGCGGTTCCGACTCCCGACCGCATCTTCCAGGTCGAGGCCGCGCTCAGGCGGTTCGCCTCCATCGAGCGGCTCTACGAGGTCACCGGCATCGACCCGTGGTTCCTCGACCAGATCCTGCAGATCGTCGAAGAGCGCGACCGGCTCGGACTGCTCGGGCTCGACCGGGTCGGCCGCGCCGACTGGCGGCACGCGAAGCGACTCGGTTTCTCCGACGGCCAGCTCGCGTACCTGTGGAACGCGACCGAAGACGAGGTACGAGCGCAGCGTCTCGCGGCAGGAGTGCGCGTCACGTACAAGACCGTCGACACCTGCGCGGCGGAGTTCGCTGCCTTCACGCCCTATCACTACAGCACCTACGAGGACGAGGACGAGATCGCGCCGCTCGCCAAACCGGCCGTCATCATTCTCGGGAGCGGACCGAATCGCATCGGTCAAGGCGTCGAGTTCGACTATTGCTGTGTGCACGCCGCGTTCGCCTTGCGCGACGCGGGATACGAGACGGTGATGGTCAACTGCAATCCGGAAACGGTCTCGACCGACTACGACACGAGCGATCGGCTGTTCTTCGAACCGCTGACGACCGAGGACGTGCTGAACGTCTGCGAGCGCCTGCAGGATGCCGGTGACGTACGCGGAGTCATCGTGAGCCTGGGCGGCCAGACTCCACTGAAGCTTGCCCGCGACCTCGAACGCAGCTCGATCCCGGTGCTCGGTACCTCGCCGGCCTCGATCGACGCGGCCGAGGACCGCGAACAGTTCAACGCCCTCTGCGACCGGCTCGACATCCCGCGACCGGTTGGCGCGATGGCCTCCGGCGCCGACGACGCGGTCGCGGTTGCCAACGCCATCGGCTACCCCGTGTTGGTACGGCCGTCGTACGTGCTCGGCGGGCGGGCGATGCAAATCGTCTACGACGACACCGACATCCGACGGGCGATGGCCGAGCTCGCCCAATCCGGCTCACTCGGGCGCGAGGGCGGTTTGTCGGCGGAGCGGCCCGCGCTCATCGACCGGTTCTTGGAGGACGCGACGGAGGTCGACGTCGACGCGCTGCGCGACCGGACGGGCGCGTGCGTCATCGGCGGCATCATGGAGCACACGGAAGAAGCGGGCGTCCATTCCGGCGACTCCGCGTGCGCGATCCCGCCGCCCACGCTCGCGGTCGATGTCGTGCACACGATCGAGCGGTATACGCGCGCGCTGGCCGAGGAGCTCGAGGTCGTCGGGCTCCTGAACGTGCAGTTCGCGGTGAAGGACCGGCGCGTCTACGTCATCGAAGCAAACCCGCGCGCGAGTCGCACCGTGCCATTCGTCAGCAAGGCGACGGGGGTTCCGCTCGCCAAGGTCGCCGCGCGCGTCATGCTCGGTGCGACCTTCGACGAGCTCTCGGCGGAGGGTTTGCTCCGGCCGCCCGCGGCCGGGCGCCACGTCGCGGTGAAGGAAGCGGTGATGCCGTTCAACCGGTTCCG
>JAUZEM010000474.1 GCA_030839005.1 Actinomycetota bacterium
GGCACGAGGCCGGAAGGGCGCGCGATCCGCGATCCGCTCACCAGCACCGTTCCGGCGCGGCCGTGGTACCCGATCGGGAGGTGTCTCCAGTTCGCCGGGAGCGGATCTCCCTCCGGGCGGAAGATGCGCCCAAGGTTCGTCGCGTGCTGGATCGAGGAGTAGAAGTCGACGTAGTCGCCCACCTGAATGGGGAGCAAGACTTCGACGTCGCGCATGAGGTGTATTGCGTCGGGTCGCTCGGGCCCCGTCAACAGCTCGGCGGCACGGGTGCGTACTTCGGCACCGCGCCCCGATTCCATCAGCGCGTTGAGCGTTGTGCGCGCGGTGAGTTCCGGCGCGATGCCCGCGGCCGGCAGATCGAGCAGGTGGTCGCCGATGCGGGTAACGACGCGCGGGGTCCCGCCGGCAGGGCGAGCGACGCCGAACGGCAGGTTCTCGATCGGAAAGTCGCTGGCGGGCGGAACCGGGAGCCAGGTGCGCTCGGTCACGTCAGGTTGGCGCGGCGCGCCTGATCGCGCTCGATCGCCTCGAACAACGCCTTGAAGTTGCCTTCGCCGAAGCCGGTCGCGCCGCGACGCTCGATGATCTCGAAGAACACGGCCGGACGGTCGGTGATCGTCTCGGTGAAGATCTGCAGCAGGTAGCCGTCGTCGTCGCGGTCGACGAGGATGTTGGCGCGCTCCAGGGCGTCCCACGGCAGCTCGAGTCCCGCCATGCGTTCCCTGGCTTCGTGGTAGTAGGTGTCGGGAACCCGCATGAAGCGCACGCCGCGATCGCGCAGCGCTTGCACGCTGGTGAGAATGTCGTCGGTGCGCAAGGCGATGTGTTGCACGCCGGGCCCGTCGTAGTGCTCGATGTACTCCTGGATCTGGCTCTTGCGCAGTCCGTCGGCGGGTTCGTTGATCGGCATGACGATCTTCGCGCCGTCCCATACCACGGTGGAGATGAGCGCGGAGTACTCGGTGCGGATCTGGCTTTCGTCGAAATGCAGCAGCTCGGAGAACCCGAGCACATCGCTGTAGAAGTGCACCCAGTCGTCGAGTCGGCCCTGCTCGACATTGCCCACCACGTGATCGATGGCGCGCAATCCGACTTCGGGCCCAACCGAAGTGTTCGGGAGGTTCTCGGCGGTGTAGCCGGGTTCGAGCTCCGAGCCGCGATAGCGCGCCCGGTTGACGAACGTGTGCACGGTGTCGCCGTAGGCCGCGACCTGAGCGAGCTCGAGCTCGCCCGTGTCGTCGGTCTCGACCCACGGGTCACGCGCGGAACGCGCGCCGCGAGCCACCGCGGCGGCATGGGCGGCGCGGGCGTCATCGACGAGCCAGGCGAGGTCGTGCACGCCGTCGCCATGCTTGCGCACGTGGGCCGCGATCGGGGAGTCGGCCGCGAGTGCACCGCTCACGACAAAGCGGATGTCGCCTTGTTCCAGGACGTAGCTCGCCTTGGTACGGACACCGGTTTCGGGACCCGCATACCCGGTGCAACGAAAACCGAACGCCGACATCAGGAAGCCGGCCGTCGTGCGGCCGTTGCCGACCCAGAATTCCACGCAGTCCCAACCGAAGACGTGCGCGGCGGGAGTGCGGCGCTCAGCGGTCGACGTCGTATCGTCCATCGAAGTCATTCACCCACTGCTTCGCCCATGCAACCTCCATGGTCATCAACGACGCTATCCCCTCGAGCAGGAGGCGCCGAGCGAGCGGTCGCCGGTGGTCCAGGGCGCGGCTTCGCCTTCCGGCCAGTAGTCGCCGGTGGCGGGGTGTTGCCGGTACGCGACCGGGGCGGGGCTTCCGTCGGCAACGATCGCGAGCGCGGCAACGAGGCGATCGATGTCGTCGGTTGTCGTCGACAGGTCTGCGCTGGCGCGCACGGCGCCGGGAAGACGCCGCCGGTCGCCTCTTCGCACGTCGTCGCGGTACCGGTCGACGACGTCACGGGGCAGATCCAACAGGCGCATGAGATAAGGGTGCGCGCAGAAGCAACCGTGACGGACGCCGATGCCGAACTCGGCGCTCAAGCGCGCCGCGACCAACGCGTGCGGCACATCCTCGATCTCGAACGTCGCGACGGCCAGGGTCGGCACGTCGAGCGCCGGTCCGAGCAGGCGAACACCGGGTGTCGCGGCCAAGCCCGACCGAAGCCGCTCCGCGAGCTCGTGCTCGTGCGCGACGATGACGTCCCAACCGAACGACCGAAGCTCCGAGATCGCGGCGCCGAGCGCGACGGCGCCGATCACGTTCGGCGAACCGGCCTCCTCGCGGTCGGGCGGGTCCGTCCAAATGACCTCGTCGAGATCGACGAGGTCGACGGCGCCGCCGCCGGCGAGAAACGGATCGCCGTCGACGAACGCGGTGCGGGGACCGATCAAGACTCCCGCGCCGAACGGCGCGTACATCTTGTGACCACTCCACGCCAGGTAGTCGGCAGTGGCCGGCAAGGGTCGGTGCGGTGCGAGTTGGGCGGCGTCGACGAGCACGGCGATCCCTCGCGCGTGCGCGGCTTCGACGATCTCGTCGATCGGCGGTATCCATCCGGTGACGTTGGTGGCGCCCGTGATGGCGAGCAACTGCGGTGTGGGCCTCGCGTCGAGCGCATCGACGACGTCGTCGACGGAGAACGTGCCGCTCGCGCCGCACTCGACAAAGCTTCGGCGAACCTCGAGACGGGTCCACGGCAACAGATTCGCGTGATGCTCCGCGACCGTCATCACGACTGTGGCATCCGGTTCCAACCGCAAGCGGTACGCCAGGTGATTGATCGCTTCCGTAGTGTTTCGGCAGATGATCGCGACGTCGTCGCGGTTGCCCCGGCCCGCGAAGTCGAGCGCGGCGGCGCGTGCCTCCTCGTAGGCCGTGGTGGAGACCTGCGACTTGTATCCGGCGCCGCGATGCACGCTCGAATACCACGGAAGGAACTCGTTCACACGGTCGACCACACCCGGCAATGCAGAAGTCGAAGCCGCCCCGTCAAGAGACAGGTACGGCCGCTCGGAACCGTCGACACACGGCACCGCCTGATCAGCGCCAACGAGGCGCACAGGAAGAACGCTCACCAGGACAGCCTTGTCCGTTGCGGCCGATTCGTCGACCCGGGTTCGTCGCGGAGGCGGCTCG
>JAUZEM010000446.1 GCA_030839005.1 Actinomycetota bacterium
CCACACGTAGTCCTCGGCCGGGTTGCGCTGCTCCTTGTAACCCCAGTGCGCAGCGACGCCGTACTCCGACCGGCGGTGCATCTCACTCGTGCGAATCTGGAATTCCACGGCGCGGCCCTGCGGACCCACGACCGTCGTGTGCAACGACTGGTAGAGATTGAACTTGGGCATCGCGATGTAGTCCTTGAACCGACCTTGCACCGGGCGCCAGAGGGCGTGGATCGAGCCCAGCGCGCCGTAGCAGTCCTTCACCGAATCGACGATCACGCGCACACCGACGAGGTCGTTGATCTCGGCGAACTCCTTTCCCCGCACGACCATCTTCTCGTAGATCGACCAGTAGTGCTTCGGGCGACCGGTCACCTCTGCGTTGATCTGCAGCTGGTCGAGCCGCGACCGTACGGCGCCGACGACCTCCTCGAGATAGCGCTCGCGCTCGCCCGCGTGCTGGAGCACCATCGCCTCGATCTCGGCGTAGCGCTTGGGGTGCAGCACCGCGAACGCGAGATCCTCGAGCTGCCATTTCACGTCCTGAATACCGAGACGGTGTGCGAGCGGCGCGTAGATGTCGAGCGTCTCCTGCGCGATGCGCTTCTGCTTCGCCTCGGGGAGCGACGCGATGGTGCGCATGTTGTGCAGGCGGTCGGCGAGCTTGATCAAAAGGACCCGGACGTCCTTGGCCATCGCGACGAGCATCTTGCGCATCGTGGCGGCCTGTTGTTCCTCCCGCGAGTCGAACTCGAGCCGATCGAGCTTGGTCACGCCGTCGACGATCGCGGCGACGTCGGCACCGAACCGCGCTTCCAGATCAGCGAGCGTCACCGACGTGTCCTCGACCGCGTCGTGTAACAACGCGGCCGCGAGCGTGACTTCGTCGAGCCCGAGATCAGCGAGGATCATCGCCACGCCGAGCGGGTGGGCGATGTAGGGATCGCCCGAACGGCGCACCTGGTCGCGGTGCGCATCACGCGCGACCTCGTACGCGTCCTCGATGAGCGCGGTCTCGCGCGACGCGTCGCCAATGCGCACCGAGGCAATGAGCGGACGCAGCGCGCCGTCGACGTTCGGGTGACCGGGAGACCGCCGGATCGCCGAAGCACTCGTCACCGGGCGGTCCCGTCAGTCATATGTCACCAACGTGTGGACCTGGTAGCCGTCGATCTGCTCCCGGCCGTGCAGGAATCCGAGCTCGAGCACGAACGCGAAGCCGACGACATCGCCGCCGAGGCGTTCGACCAGCCGGGCCGTGGCCGCGGCCGTGCCGCCGGTCGCGATCACGTCGTCGACCACGAGCACCAGCTCGCCCGGCGAAATCGCGTCGCGATGGATCTCGAGCAGATCGGTGCCGTATTCGAGCACATACTCCTCGCGCTCGATCTCCCATGGCAGCTTGCCCGGCTTGCGGACCGGCACGAACCCGGCGTGCAGGCCGTACGACACGGGTGCCGCGAACACGAAACCTCGGGCTTCGATCCCGATCACCTTGTCGACGCGGGTTGCGGCGAACGGCTCGGCGAGCGCGTCGACCGTCGCCCGGAACGCGTCCGCGGCGCCGAGCAACGGGGTGATGTCCTTGAAGACGATGCCGGGCTTCGGGTAGTCGAGAACATCGCGCACGTGTGCCTTCAACCACGCTTGATCCATCGGCACCAGCGTACATTTCCTTTGTCTCAGGCTTGTCTGTGCGGCTCGCTGCGCTCGCGACGTGAGCGGCGCCTGAATCCGGCGAGCTTCCTGCGCACCCTTCGGGCTGCTCCGGTCGCCGCCACAGTCGCTCCCCCGCTATTTCCGCTTCTTTCCTCGCTGTTGGCGGGGACGGGCCTGGATGGTGGTGCGGGGGACGGCGGGCGGCCCCGGGATGCCGAGCGGCTTGCGGTCGGCCGGTTCGCCCGGCGCATCGGACACGACGGCCGGCACCGCGACGGGCGCCGGAGCAGGTGCCGTTCCCGGTGCCCGGCGGCGACGCTCGGCGAGGGCCCGGTACTGCGGCTCGCGCTCCTTCCACCACGCCAACAGTGGCGCGGCGACAAAGATCGACGAGTACGAACCGATGAAGAGACCGGCGGCAAGCGCGAGCGCGAAGTCCTCCAGCGCGGTCGCGCCGAGGATTCCGCTGCCGACGACGAGCAACGAGATGACCGGCAACAGCGCAACGAGCGAAGTCGACAATGACCGCATCAGCACCGCGTTGAGCGACCGGTTCACCATCTCGCCGTAGGTCGATCGTCCCGTCGCGGTGAGCGTGCGCTGGAACTCCCCAACCTTGTCGAAAACGACGACGGTGTCGTACAGCGAGAAACCCAGGATGGTCAAAAACGCGGTCACGGTCGCAGGTGAGACCTGGAATTGGAAGAGCGCGTAGACGCCGACCGTGAAGATGATGTCGTGGATGACGGCGACGATCGCGGCGGCCGACATCTTCCACTCGAACCGGATCGCCAAGTACGCGGCGAGGACGAAGAAGAAGATGATCAGGGCCCTGATGGCTTTCCGACTCACCTCGTGACCCCACGTCGGACCCACCTGGGTGGTGCTGACGTCGTTGACTGCGGCGCCCGCGTATTTCGCCAGCGCGGCGGCAACCGATTGCACCTGGCTGGGCGGCAGGGTCTTCACGGTCACGGTTACCGC
Source organism: Actinomycetota bacterium (assembly GCA_030839005.1). Taxonomy (GTDB): domain Bacteria; phylum Actinomycetota; class Acidimicrobiia; order IMCC26256; family PALSA-610; genus PALSA-610. Next base: position 2,632 of record JAUZEM010000446.1, read on the forward strand.
GCGACCGCTCACCTTCACCTGCGGGCTCGTCAGGCCGCTGCCGGCGAGCGCGGTCGTGACGCCGCTCGTGGTCGGGGTCACGCCTTGCTTCGCGGTGAATGTGAACGATCCGCCCGAACCGCTCGCGGCGAACTGCACGTCGTTGTCCTGGACGCCGCCGTACTTCGCGAGCGCCGACTGGATGATGTGCGTCGGATCGTCGATGACGCGCGCCTCGACGCGGACGCTGGGCGCACCGCCGCCCGGCGGCGTGAGCACACTGACGTTCGCGTTGTTGAAACCGAGCTTCGCCAGCACGCTCCGCACGTCGGCGACCTTCGCGGTCTTCCCGCCCGTCATCTGCACCTGCCAGGCGGTGCCGCCCTCGAAGTCGATCCCGAAGTTGAGGCCCCGTACGAACAAGAGGAGCAGGCTCAGCACGATCAAGGTGCTCGAGATGATGAGCCAACGCCGGCTGTGCTTGATGAACTGGAAGTTCGTCCGCTCGTGGTACAGGTCCGACGGCCGGTGCCGGCGAGTTACGCCCGGGATGTCGTCGACCTGCGGCGGGGGCGGAGCGGTGACCGTCACGCGCTCGCCTCCGGAACGTCGAGTCCGGCCCCGATCCCGATCCCGCCCATCCGCACGAGCGCGGGGCGACGCGCGAGCACCGACACGAACGGCCACATGAAGCAGTACGCCAGGATCAGGTCGAGCCCGGTCGACAGCCCGAGGAAGTACGCGAATCCGCGCACCGAACCGGACGCGTAGAGGTACAGCACCACCGCACCGATCATCGACACGAGGTCGGCGGCGATGATCGTACGGAACGCCCGCCGGAAGCCGGAGTCGAGCGAGGAGCGCACCGTCTTACCGGTGCGCACCTCGTCTTTCAATCGTTCGAAATACACGACATAGCTGTCGACGGTGACACCGACCGAGACGATGATGCCCGTCACCCCCGCGAGGGTGAGGGTGAGGCCCTGGTGCGACGAGAGCCACGACACGAGCGCGAAGAACGTGAGCGCAGTCAGACCGATACCCGTCCACACGACGAGGCCCAGCAGCCGGTAGAAGAAGATCATGTAGAGCGCGACGAGGGCGAGGCCGATGAGACCCGACACGATGCCCGCGCGCAGCTGATCCTTGCCGAGGGTCGGCGACACCGACTGCGCGGTCTGCGCGACGAGCTGGAGGGGCAGCGAGCCGTAGCGCAGCACGAGCGCCAGCTGGTGCGCTTGCTTGCTCGTGAACTGCCCGCTGATCGTGACGTCCCGACCCGTGATGCCGGAATTGATCGTCGGTGCCGACTGCACGATGCCGTCGAGCTCGATCGCTACCTGCTTGTTCACGTACGGCGTCGCGACCTTCTTCACGAAGTCGTCGTTCTTGAAGTGGACGTTGACGATCCACGCCGCGGTCGTCGTGTCGACGACGGCGGTGGCGGTTCCGACATTGCGGCCGGTGAGGATCGTCGGGCCCAGGGCGTAGCAGGCGGTGCGATTCAGGTCGGGCAGGATCACCTCTTTGTCGGCGACGTCCGGGGTCACGAGCTTGCCGTCGCGGCACGTCCCGGCGTCGGCGGCGGGCACCGTCGTGGTCGTGGTCGCGCCCTTCACGGTCGTCGTCGCGCCTTTGGCGGTCGTCGTCGGCGCGGGCGCCCCGGTCGAGGTCGTCACCGCGACCGGACGCACCGCCGCGATCGGGACGGTATCGATCGTGCCGGTACGCCCCAACGCGTGTCCGAGCGTCGTCGACGTCGACGCGGCAGTCGTCGGGGTCGCACCTTTCGTGGTGGTGGTCGCGCCCTTCACCGTCGTGGTGGTCGCGCCCTTCACGGTGGTCGTCGTCGCCCCCTTCACGGTCGTGGTGGTCGACGACGGGGACACGGTCGAGGCCTTGTACGGAACGGTCCCTTGAACGACGCGGAAGCGCAGCTCCGCGGTCTTGCCGACGAGCTGGTCGGCTTCGGACGCGTTCTTCACGCCGGGCAGGTCGATGACGATGTTGTTTCCCTGGCGCGCGACGTTGGGCTCGGCGATGCCGAGACCGCCGACCCGGGCGCGGATGATGGCGACCGCGGTGTCGAGCGTCGAGAGATCGGAACCCTTCACCGGCGCGAGCACGATGGAGGTGCCGCCCTGGAGGTCGAGACCGAGTACGGGGCGGCTCGACCCGAGGAGCGTGGCGACGAAACAGCCGACGATCAGCACGACCGTGACCGAGAGCAGGATGACCTTCCGCCGCACGGTTCAGTCCGTCCCTGTCTCTCCGTCGTGGGGTTCGCCGGCGCGGGGCACGGACTCGGGTTCGATGCGCTGCCCGATCGCGCCGCGTGCGATGTGGATCACGGTGCCGGGCGCGATCTCGAGCTCTGCATCCGCCTCGCCGAGCCGGGTTATGCGGCCGTAGATCCCGCTCGTGGTCAGCACTTCGTCGCCCGCTTGGATCTTGGACTGCAGCTGGCGAACCGCCGCGATCCGTCGCTGCTGCGGGCGCCACAGCAGGAGGTAGATGGCGCCCACCATGAGAACGGGGAATATCGCCACCTGCAACGGAACGCCCTTACGCCGGAGAAACGGGAACCGAAGCTACCACCGTGGAACGCCTCGGCCGCTCATGCGCCGGGTGTCCCGAAGGCCCGGCCGCGGTCGGCGGCGATCGCCTCCGACAGCCGGCCGAGGCGATCGCCCCGGCACATGCGAACCTGGCCGCGGTAGGCGTCTCGGGGGAGACCGGCCCACCGCTGCGCTTCGGCCGTGGCGGCGACGGCCAGGGCATCCGGCGGCACGACCGAGTCGAGGAACCCGGCGTCGGCGGCGCCGTCCGGATCATAGATGCGGGCACCGACCGTCGCGTCCTGGACGTGGCGCTTCGACAACCGCTCCTGCGCGAGCTCGACCGCCCACCGCGGGAGCACCATTCCCAGCTGGGTCTCGATGAGCCCGATGCGGAACTCACCCCGCGCCCCGACCCGCGCGTCCGCCGCGAGCAACAGCAACGCTCCCGCCGCGATCGCGTGACCCGTGCACGCGACGACCACCGGGAGAGCCGAGGCGTACATGCGGGCAAAGAGCTCACCGCCGTCAGTGACGAGCTTCCCTGCCGCGTCGGGACCGCTGCGCATGACCTGCAGATCGAACCCGCCGGAGAACATGCCGGGGGCACCCGAGATCAACAGCGCACCGACCTGCGGCTCACCCGCGTCTTCCGCTCGCGACAATGCGTCGCCGAGCGCACCGATGACCTCGGGCGACAGTGCGTTCGCTTTGCCGTTCGCGATGATGACGTGCGCGATGCGGTCGCGGACGTCGTACTGAACGAGCTCCACTCGGGACCTCCCTTTTTCTTGGGTCGACTCCACGCTCCGCTCCCCTCCGGTCGCTGCGCTGTCGTCTCCCTTCTTCACGGGTCGACTCCACGCACCGCTCCCCTCCGGTCGCTGCGCTGTCGTCGTCTCCCTAGAACAACTCGGGAGCCTCGCCCGGCGTCCCGGGTGCCTGCAAACCGATGTGCGCGAAACCGGCCGGCGTCGCGATGCGGCCGCGGGGCGTGCGCTCGATGAGGCCGCACTGCAACAGGAACGGTTCGTAGACGTCCTCGACGGTCTCGGGCGCCTCGCTCACCGCGACCGCGAGCGTGCCGAGCCCTACCGCGCGACACACGAACGTGCGGCACAGTGCGTCGAGGATGGCGCGGTCGACCTTGTCGAGACCCAGCTCGTCGACCTCGAAGAGTGCAAGCGCGGCGCGCGCCGTGTCGGCGGTCACCCGCCCGTCGGCTCGCACCTCGGTGTAGTCGCGCACGCGCTTCAACAAGCGGTTGGCGATGCGCGGGGTTCCTCGCGCCCGGCCCGCGATCTCGTCCGCGCCGTCGGGCTCGAGCTCGACGCCGAGGATCGACGCGGCCCGCCGGAGGATCGCGGCGAGCTCGGCCGACGCGTAGAAGTCGAGCCGGGCGACGAAGCCGAAACGGTCGCGCAGCGGTCCGGTGATGAGACCGGTGCGCGTGGTGGCGCCGACGAGCGTGAAGCGCGGGAGGTCGAGCCGGATCGTCCGCGCGCTCGGGCCCTTCCCGATCACGATGTCGAGCCGGAAGTCTTCCATCGCGGGGTAAAGGCTCTCTTCGACCACGCGGGGCAGGCGGTGCACCTCGTCGATGAACAGAACGTCGCCGTCGTCGAGGTTCGTGAGGATCGCGGCAAGGTCGCCTGCGCGTTCGAGCGCGGGACCGCTCGTCGGCGTCAGGCGCGCCCGCATCTCGTTGGCAATGATGCCGGCGAGGCTCGTCTTGCCGAGACCGGGCGGGCCCGCGAGCAAGACATGGTCGACCGCCTGGCCGCGCTGCTTCGCAGCGGTCAGCATGATCTCGAGGTGCTCGCGCAGGCGAGCCTGACCGACGAACTCCTCGAGGTGACGCGGCCGGAGCGTCGTCTCCTCCGCGACTTCCGCCGCGTCGGCTTCGGGACTGAGCAGCTCCTCTCTCACGAGTTTGGTCTCACGAGTTTGGCCTCACGAGCGGACCGCCAGCAGTCGCAGTGCCTCGCGCAGCAGCTCCTCTACCGTGCCCTCTTCTCCGAGCTGGCCGAACGCCTCGCGCACCTCGTCGTTCGCGTATCCGAGCCCGACCAGCGCGTCGCGCACCTCGGCGCGCGCGTTCGGAGCCACCGACCCGGGAACCGCCGTGAGATCGAGGTCGGGTACGACGAGGCGCGCCTTCAGGTCGACGAGGAGGCGCTGCGCGGTCCGCTTGCCGACCCCCGGAACCGCGACGAGCGAATCGAGGTCGTCCTCGGCGAGACACCGGCGCAGGCTCGAAGGCGCGTGCACGGACAGGATCGCGAGCGCGAGCTTCGGCCCCACCCCGCTCGCGGTGATGAGCGCCTCGAACGTGTCGCGTTCGTCGCGTGAGGGGAAGCCGAACAGGATCAGCGCGTCGTCGCGCACGTGCTGATGGGTGAACAAGAAGACGTTCGCGCCGGGTTCGAGCGCGGGCATGGCGTTGATCGGCACGAGGACGCGATATCCGATCCCGCCGACCTCGACGAGGATCTCGCCGCTCAGGTTCCGTTCCACGACGGCGCCGCGCACCGAGCCGATCACGACGGGATCCGATCGAGCATCCGCACGCGTCCGTGGTGGCAACACGCGAGGGCCAGTGCGTCGGCCGCGTCGGCCGGCTTCGGGACGTCGCGCAGCGAGAGCAGCCGCGCGATCATCGTCTGCACGGCGAGCTTGTCGGCTCGACCGTCGCCGGTCACCGCCAGCTTCACCTCGTTGGGGCTGTACTGCGTGACCGGCACGCCCGCGCGGGCCGCGACCACGAGCGCGAGACCGCTGGCCTGCCCCACCGACATCGCGGTGCGCACGTTCGCCTGGAACAGCACGCGTTCGACGGCCAGTGCCGAGGGTCGGAGCAGGGTCACGAGCGCGGCGAGCTCGTCATCGAGGGCGAGGAGCCGCTCGGGCAACGGGTCGGCGGCAGAGGTCCTGATCACGCCGCACGCCGTCGCGCGTAATCGCCCGTGATCGCGCACGACCGCGCCGTAGCCGCAGCGCGAGACACCGGGATCGATGCCCAAGACGGGCCCGGCAGGATCGAACACAGGTTCGATCCTAGGGGCTCGCGCGCGACGCCGCGAGGATCCCGCGGACGGCGCGCACGCTCTCGACAGGGGCTTCGGGGCCGGGGCTCAGGGGCGGCGGCGAATGATGCGCCACACGACGAAGAGGACGAGCGCGCCGATGCCGATCGGTACGAGGCGCTTCGTGACCGGCGCGCCCGCCACGCTGAACAGGTCGACCGGCTCGACCTCGGGTGAGTCGATGCGGCGGGGACCGCTCGCCGCCGGCGCGACGACCGCGGGCGGGACGGCCTCGGACCCGAGGCTCTCGAATGCCTGCTCGTACGGGCCGCCGGATTGCGAGGTGTCGCCTCCGCCCGCCACGCTCAAGACGTCGCGCTCGACGTTCTCGACGAACTGTCCCATCAACTTCGAGGAGACGTCGGCGAGCACGCCGCGACCGAACTGCGCGACCTTGCCGGTGATCGCAAGGTCGGTCACGACGTCGACCTTCGTGCCGGCGCCCTCGGGCGTCATCGTGACGACGATGGTCGCCTTGGCGTTACCCTGCCCACGCGTCTCCCGCCCCGAAGCGTCGATGACGATCCGCCGGTTCGCCTCGTCGACCTCGGCCAGACGGGCCGTGCCCTTGTACTGCGCGGTGATCGGGCCGACCTTCACCTTGACGACCCCGCGGTACTCGTCGCCGTCGACCTCTTGCAGCTGCGCGCCGGGCATACAGGGCGCGATGCCCTCGATGTCGAGCATCACCTTCCACGTCGCATCGATCGGTGTGCTCACTCGGAAGCTGTCGGTGATGTCCATCGTGACTCCAACTCCGCGAGGTCTTCGGGGGTGTCCACGTCGGCGGCCGCACCCGTATCACCGCACGGTACCGCGACAGCAGGGTGCCGGCGGAAGAGCACCCGCGCCCCTTCGTCACCGTCGAGCTCCAACGCCTCCGACCAGTAGGCGCGGGCGATCAGCACCGGATTGCCCCGCACCCCGTCGTAGGTCGCGAACGCCAGCGACGCGCCGTCGGCGTGGGCGCGCGCGACTCGCCGGTATGCCTCCGCGCCGACGAGGGGCTGGTCGGCGAGACCGACGACGACGGCGGGCGCCGAATCGGGCTCCAATCGGCGCAGCGCGCACTGCAGGCTCGACGCGATCCCGCGCTCTGGTGCGTCGTTGCGCACGATCTCGATCCCGTCGCCTGCCGCCCCGGCGACTCGCTCGTCCGACACGACGAGCAGCACGGGCGCACATCCGCTCTCACGTGCCGAATCGAGCGCGTACGAGAGGAGCGGCTTCCCGCGCAGCCGCGTCAAGACCTTGGGTGCGGCGCCGCCGAAGCGAACGCCGCGTCCCGCCGCGAGCACGGCCGCGGGAAGCGCGGTGCTCAGATCGCCTCGAGCGCGCGCCGGACGAGCACCTGCGCGAGATGCGCGCGGTATTCGGGTGACGCGTTGAGGTCCGCCGGCGGTTCGGTACCCACGGCGGCTTCGCGCGCCGCGTCGGCCGCGGAGGCGCCTTGCGTGAGCGCGGTCTCAACCGCGCGCGCGCGCAGCGGTGTCGGGCCCATGTTGACCAGGGCGACGTGCGTGCCGCCGTTCACACGGGCCGCGACCGCACCGACGATCGCCCAGTCCTGCGCCCGCCGGTTGAACTTCTCGTACGCGAACCCGGACGCTCCGCTCTTGCGGACCTGGATCTCGGTGAGCAGCTCGTCGGGAGCGAGCGCGGTCTCGAGAAATCCCTCGAAGAAGTCGTTCGCCGCGACCGAGCGCGCCCCACCCGGGCCCTGCACCACGAACGTCGCGTCGAGCGCCAGCAGCGCGGCGGGCAGGTCGCTCGCCGGGTCGCCGTGCGCGACCGAACCGCCGATCGTTCCGCGGTGCCGCACTTGGTTGTCACCGACCTGGGCGGCGACGGCGCGCAACACCCCGCATTCCCTGGCGAGAAGATCGCTCGTCTCGAGGTCGCGATGACGCGTGAGTGCGCCGATCGCGAGGTGGTTGCCTTCGTCGCGGACGTACGACAGGTCACGGAGCCGGCCGACATCGACAAGGACCGAAGGCGTCGCGAGCCGCAGCTTCATGAGCGGTAACAGCGACATGCCGCCGGCAAGGAACTTCGCGTCCTCACCGTGCTCGCCGATCAGCGAGATCGCCTCCGCAGCCGTTCCCGCGCGCACGTAGTCGAACGTCGCGGGGATCACTTGGCCGCCCGCATGGTCTCGGCCGCGGCGAGTACCGACTTCACGATGTTGTGGTATCCGGTGCACCGGCAGAGGTTGCCCTCGAGGCCGAGCCGCACGTCGCGTTCGGTCGGGTTCGGAATCTCGTCGAGCAACGACACCGCCGCGAGCACCATCCCGGCTGTGCAGTACCCGCACTGCAGACCGTGATTTTCGTGGAACGCGGTCTGCACGGGATGCCACTGCTCGCCCTGCGCCAGGCCCTCGATGGTCGTGACCGCCGCGCCGTCGGCCTGGGCCGCGAGCATCGTGCACGACTTCACCGACTCACCGTCAAGGAGGACGGTGCACGCGCCGCAGCTCGACGTGTCGCACCCGATCTTCGTGCCGGTGAGGCCGCACGACTCGCGCAGATACTGCACGAGCAACGTCCGGGCTTCCACGTCATGATCCTGCGCCGTCCCGTTGACGCTCATTCCGATCCGCATGAAAGCGAAGACTATCCCCACGACCTGGGGCCGTCATCGCCGTGAGCGCAGCGAACTGGCCGGAGTCCTGAGCGTCAGCGAGGCGGGTATCCCGCCGAGCAGCGAAGGCGACAAAGAAACATAATCCTCCAGAAGCTCAAAGCTTCTGGAGGATCGATACGAGCTTGTCGATCGGGACGAAAGTGGCGCCGATCAGCTTGCGGTCGGCGAACGCGACCTTGCCCGCGGGGTCGACCACGAACACGGACCTCCGCACGCCGATCAACGGTGCACCGACGCCGTAGGCCTCGATCGCCGTCTTGTCGACGTCCGCGAGCAGCGGGAACGTGAAGCCCTTTTTCTCGGCCCAACGCTCGTGACTGTCGACGTCCTGGGGCGAGATTCCCAGCAACACGGCGCCCGTCGCCTCCAGATCGGCGAGGTTGTCGCGGTACGAGCACATCTGACGCGTGCAGCCGGGCGTGTCGTCGCCGGGATAGAACGCGATCACAACCTTGCGCCCCCGGTACTCCGAGAGCGTGTAATCGCGCTTCGCGCCGTTCTCGACACCCGGCAACGTGAAGTCCGGCGCAACCTGTCCGACCTCGATCATCTCTGCCAACCTCCCACCCGTATACGGGCCGACGGTCCGTTCGGTTCGCCGACCCTACGTCGCCTCAAGCGGTCACCGCCTCGAGCACTGCATCGGGGATGTCGAAGTTGGCGTACACGGCTTCGACGTCGTCGTGATCCTCGAGCAC
>JAUZEM010000503.1 GCA_030839005.1 Actinomycetota bacterium
TCGAGCATCGAGATGGCGAGCGCGGTACCGATCAGATAGCTCCCGGCATCACCGAGATAGATACGCGCCGGCGGCCGGTTCCAGACCAGGAAGCCGGTCAACGCGCCGGCCAAGGCAAGCGGAAGCACCCACGAAGTTCCGCCGAGTGCGATGGCGAAGCCGCAGGCCGAGCCGATTGCGACGGTCGTCGCCAGTCCGTCGAGGCCGTCGAGCAGGTTGATCGCGTTCAATAACAACACGACGACGACAACGGCGAGAACGACGCGGGGAAACCCGTGATGCGCCGGCACGAACGCCGCCGCGATGCCGATTCCGATCTCGACGACGACGCGCGCCAGGGGGTTCAGATCGCCGAGGTCGTCGACCAGCCCGACGATGAACGCCATGGCCAGCGGTATGAGCGCGTACGGGTGTGCACCCGCGACCGGTCCCGCGATCGCGGCCAGGATCGCCGCGCCTCCGAGGTATGGCACCGGGCGATCGTGCACCTTGAGCGGCCCGGGACGGTCGACCAGCCCGACTCTCGTCGCGATCGCCGCCGCCACCGGCGTTGCGATGACCGCGACGACGAATGCGACGATCAGGGCCACTTCAGAACCTCTTGGCTGACGCCGCGATGCACCTCATCGGACCCGGAGCGACGGAATCCGGCCAGCTCGTAGGCGCGCACAGCGGAGATATTGCCCCTCGCGGTCACGACCCGCGCGGACGTCACCCCGCGCTGGTGCAGCTCGGTGACGGCGGCTGCGACGAGCGCACCACCGAGGCGTCGCCCGCGCGACTCGGGCGCGACCGCCAGCGCGAGCACCTCGGCCGCCTCGCCGCTCGCGCCCGCTCGCGCGCCGTAGCGCCAGGTCTCCCAGACGCGCCCCGGCGTCCGCAAGATTCGCGGCAGCGCGACCAGGCCGGCGACGAGCGCGTCACGCGCCGCGAATTCTCGGTAGAACGCCCCCGTGTCGATCGCGCAGGCGATGTAGCCCGTGACGCCGGCCGGGGTGTCGATGACGAAGGCGAACGCTCGGGGCGACAACACGACGCGCCGGTAGAGCCTGCGGAGAAAGCGCGGGCCCAAGGTCACGAGAAAACCTTCGGCGATACAGCTTGCGTGGAGTGCACTCATCGCTCCGACATCGGCGACGCCGGCCCGCCGAAGCCCGACGGCCGAATCGGATCCGGTCACGGCGCGATCTGTTTGCGCTCGGTCCCGAGCAGGAGCTCCAGACTGTTGTCGGTCGTGGTCACATGCGCGATCAGGGGAGCAGGTGAACGACTCACGAGCGCGTCCCCGAGTAGCGCACGCGATTCGCCGCCCGGCGCATCGTGTCCTCGAGGCTCATGCCGCCGGAGACTTTTCGCCGGAAAAAGGTCATCGCATCAGCGACCTGGACCGGAGATCGCGCCAGGCGGTACACGTCGGTACGACCGGCGACGTTCGCGCGGGTCCCGGCCACGGCGGCCGAGCGGAAACGCTGTCGAACCGCGGCGTCCGCAGCGCGCGAGCCGAACACGGCTTTCGGATAGGCAAAGTCGGCAGCGGTGCGACCGAGGCGTTCGCCGATGAGCTCGATCGATCGGTCGAGCTCGTCGGCCAGCTCGACCGAAGGAAGGCGATCGAGGAGCCGATGCCGGTGGGTGTGCGAACCGATGTCGACCAGGCCCGTCGCGCACGCGTCCGACAGGCCCGACCACGATGCCGGTCGACCGCCGCCCGAGAACGCGCGGCCTTCGTCCACGAACGCGGTGGCGAGGTACAGCGTGACGGGAACCCGCTGCTGAAGGAGTATCGGGACCGCGACGTCGACGAAGTCGTCGGTGCCGTCGTCGAAGGTAACCACGACTGCCGGGCGCCGCGGCGCCGTGACCGGCGGAGATGCCAACACCTCGAGCGCGCGTTCGAGGCGAACGACGTCGGTCGAGTCAGCCAGGAACGCCATCTGCTCGGCGAAGACGGCCGCGTCGAGATCGACCTCCGAGGATGATCGTCCGCCGACTCGGTGGTAGAGCAACACGACGACGCCGGGCGAAGGCGCGCGGAACCGGTCCATTGCCGCCGCGGCGATCTTTACCGCGCGACCTATCGCCCGCCTAGACGACGACACGGCCGGCGTCGGATGTCGCCGCGGAACTGCGTCCTCGCTCTTCGTCATCGTCCTTGCCCGCGCGCATCTGATCGAGGCACAAGAGCACGTACAAGGCGGGGAGCACGAGCGACCGCTCGCGCACGAGCAATCCGAAGTTCGCGAAGGCCTGGAACGTGACCGCGTAGAGCAGCGTCAAGGTCCAGCAGTAGAACAAGAACGGCGAGCTCCGCAGCCGTCGTAGCGAGAGTGCCACGGAACGCCGTCGGTAGACGATCAACCCGGCGAGCGCCATTCCTTCCAACGACGCGAGGATCTGCAGCTTGCTGCTCACCTCCCAGGGGAAAGGCCGGAGCAACACAGTCATCGCGCCCTGCGGAAGGTGGAGCGGCGACAGCGAGTTGCCGCCGTTGCTGAACGCCGAATGCCCCTGGCCGGTGCTCTGGGTCGTCGCATCGAGCTCGGCCTGCACCGAGCCGAGCGTCAGCGACGGCAGCCCGAGCGACTTCGCACCCTGGCTCACCGCGAACAAAGCGAGGAATCCGATCACGATCAGACCGACCGGCTTCACGAGCGAGCTCCGCGCCACCGCCGCTTTACCCCGACGGGGGCTCTTGCCGACAAGGAACGCGCCCGCCGCGGCGAGCGTCACCAGCCCGAGCAGGTGCGGGCGTACCGCCCATAGCAGCCAGGCACCCGGCGCCGCGACCGCGAGCCCGCGCACGAGCCGGCCTTTGAGGAGATGGGCCGTTCCGAGTGCGGCGCTGCCGATCCCGAACTGCATCAACGCTTCCTTGCCGATCGACGCGGGCCAGAACGCGATGCTCGGGGCAAAGAAGACGAACAGGAAGAACAGGCGGCGATCCAGGAACGGCAGTGCCTCGGCGGCTGCCCGGTACCACAGGTACGAGCCGACGAACGCGATGAGCGCGAACACGAGAAATCCCGCCACCATGTCTTGACCGAACAAGAAGTACACGATGCCGGTGAACCACCGCACGAAGTTCGTCTTGCGGATGTCGTCGAGCCGAGTTGACACGTCGCCGGTGTGGTGCAGCCACATATTGCTGTAACGCGCGCCCCACATGTCGTAGTTCGGCGCGTCGCCCTCTGTGCCGATCGTGCGGTATCGCAGGACCGACGCCATCAGCTTGGCGATGACCGCGAGCACCAACCAACGGGCGAGCCACGGTTCTTCGGGGTGCTTGCGCGCGAGGCGGGACCCGATCGCGATCGTTGCGCACAAACCGGTGACCGGCACGACTACCCGCGTCAGTCGCGCCGACGGGAAGGAGCGGACGCTGAGCAGGAGCACGATGACGCCGAGGACGGCCAACCA
>JAUZEM010000539.1 GCA_030839005.1 Actinomycetota bacterium
TCCCCCGCCGCCTCAACACGTCCTCCCGCCGCCCGCGAGTCTGAGCGTCGGAGACATTGCCGTGGGCGTGATGTTCGGCATGTGGCTGTTCGCGATTACGGCCGGGGCGATCGCCTTAGCGGTCGCGGTGCTCATCCGCGAGGGCATCAACCACGGGTGACCGACTGAGGGGACTCAGGCAGCCATCTGGCGGTCCCCGAGTCGCCGACGATATTCGGCGAGCTCGGAAACGCCCGCGTCGTCGTCCTCGTCGTCGCCCGCGCGCTCGAGCTCGACGCGCAGCCGGCGTCGGTCGCCCTCGGTAGCCAACAGATTCCCCGATGCCGCTACCGAGGGTCCTTCTCGCCGGAGTGATCGTTCACCGTGAGGAGCAGTTGGGCCGAGTACGAAAACACCCGCATGAACCCGTGTAGGTCCGCTTCATGCTGGGACGAGTTCTTCGCTGGACTACGCGGACCGGCCGCGAAGCCCAAGTGTCCAACAGGAAACCGTTGCAGCACGCGGTTCATCGTCCTCGCTGTTCGATCCGAGAGATCAGGCCCAGCAACGGTCACCTCGCCGACCTCGAAGATCTCGTCGCCGCGGCGTGCCGACATCAGCGGCGAATACTCCGCCTCAAGGCCCTCTTCGCGTGCGGCGTCGACAAAGTGTTGGGAATCGGCTGGCGGTCCTACGTACTGGGCCACCCAACTCCCAAGGCTCGATGCTTCCTCGCGTGCGCTTGACTGCCATGAGACCGGCACGAACTCATGATGCCCGATCGGGTCACCTCGGTCGAGTGCCGATCGGCAGATATGCGCTCTCATGGCAGTGCGACGAAGATGAGCGCCGTGGCTCGGACGAACAGCGCAGACCTGATGCCGGTTGTCGGTTTGCGGCTCCTTGAAGGGCGGGTGGGCAGCACATTGTTGATGGAGTTGCTCGCATCAGCACCAGAGGTCATTTGCGAACGGCGCTATCCGGTCGGCGAGTACCGCTACCTGTCGTACTGCGTGCGGATCGCGACTCAGATGGGAACACCATTCGATCCGGAACGTCATGTCGGCGTAACCGAGCTGTTGTTCGGGACATCAGATCGGACTGGTCCGTTGCCGTGGCAGGTGGAGGCGCTGTCGGTCGAGACGCTCGGTCCGCGGGTGCTCCATGCGTTGTGGGGCGCATGCTCGGCGGGATTTCGCGAGTGTGCCCCGTCAAGCCGCTGGTACGCCGAAAAGCTGGCCTGCCCGGTGGAACCGATCGCCGCCGCTGAGATTCCCCTGCGCGTTGTCGATGTCGTTCGCGATCCTCGCGATGTCGTTGCCTCGATGAGCGCGTTCGGTGATCGCAGCGGACCTTGGGGATTCCGTCGCACTCCGGGCGAAGCCCATGACGAGTGGATCGCCGGGTTGGTCCGCGCCTTCGCGGCCAGAATCGACACGATGCTCGCGCCTTCCGCAGGCTCAACACTGTTGCGTTACGAAGACTTCGCGGTGAACCTCCATGCGACTGCCGACCTGCTCGGGGAGATGCTCGATGTGCATCTCGATGCTGATGCCGCCCTGGCGCAGCGTCATGAGAATCACATGACCACGCGATCCGCCGAGGAATCAATCGGTCGCTGGCGACGTGATCTCGCTCCCGATCTCGCGGACGCGATTTGGTCAACGCTCGGTCCACGACTCGAAATTCTCGGCTACACGCACGGCTGATCAGACGACCCGCACACCACCACAGATTGCCTCGCTCTGGCGCCGTTGTGACCAGCCCGGGAGAGCCGGGAAGGGAAGCATCGGTCGATCCGACGAGTATGAGTTCGCACCTTCATCTTCGGCCGAGTTTTTTCGTCCTCGGGAGCCGCCCAGATCAGGCAGACATGTGCGAGCTCATCCCGCCCGTGAGGCGTGCTCGACGTGCTCGACGCCGTCGGCGCTGCACACTCCGAACACAAGGGGTCGCGAACAGGGCTACCGCGACGGGAGTGAAGACGTACACGACTTCCCGTACGCGTGAGCGCGCCCACAACGACGTATTGATCGACGACCCATCTGCGTGCACGGTCCCACCCGAGCAGGGCCTGTCGGCCGTGTGGATGTCTGACCAGAACTCGTCGTTCTGCCACCACAAGGTCGCGTCATAACGCGACCCGACATGTAGGAACTGCGCCGTGCTGCCGTCCAAGTCCCAGTCGAAGTGAACCTTGACGTGCTGGCCCGCGGTGAGCAAGGGCATCCCAGGCGGCGGCGTGCTCGAGATCGGGCGGATCGAGTTGACCACGAAGTCCGCATGGTTGCCGCCGCGCTCGAGGACCGTTCCGATGAACCGGTACGCGGTCTGCGCAGAGGAACACTTGGATTTCGACTCGCCACACGACGCCACCATCAACGAAAGCCCGAAGGCTGCGATCGCGACGCCCACCGACGAGCCGATGGCTCTTCGCGAACCCATGCGCACACATTGCCCGCTCTGAGGACGCTTATGCGAGCGCCGAACGGCAGTTCGGTACTGGCTACGTCGAGTGCCGCCGACGTGCGAGTTCGACTCGTATCCCTGCG
>JAUZEM010000553.1 GCA_030839005.1 Actinomycetota bacterium
GATCCACGCCGCGCCGGCGTCCACATACGGAAGCAGTCGATCGGCGAGCGCGGCTGCGCCCTCGTCGCGCGGGCGCGCCAATCCACCCCACGACAGCGTCGCGTTGGGAGAGATCTCGCGCACGACCGCGCCCTGCTCGGCGAATCGCTCGGGCCGCGAATCCCAGGAGTTCCAGCCGTCGGCGATCGCGACGATCTCGCGCACTTGCGCGACGCGTCCACCGACCCACACCGGAAAGTCACCCCCCGCCGCGGCGCGCACCGCGTCGTGCAGCGCGTTCACGCGGTCGACCATCGTTCCGAACGCGAGCCCGAAGGCCTCGCCTTCGGCTCGGCTCTGGGAATCGCCCGCGCCGATCGCGGCAATCAGCCGACCGCCGCTCACGCGCTGCACGCTCGCGAACGAGTTGGCGAGCGTTGCGGCTGGTCGCAAGGTCGCACGCGCGACGAGCGTGCCCACCTGAACCCGCTCGGTTTCGGCCGCGACCGCGCCGAGCAGCGCGAAGCACTCGAGCGCCGGCCGCCGGTTCGGCGGGTCGCCGCGCCAGAGATGGTCGTACACGAACACGCCGTCGAGCCCGGCCGCTTCGGCGGCCCGCGCCACATTGATCGGGATCTCGGGATCGTCGACGAACGACGGGAGCGCCTGCCCGATCCGAACGGTCATGCGGGCAGGCTCCGGGCGAGCACGGCCGCGCCGACGGCCCCGGCTCGCTCGCCCAGCTGCGCGGGGACGATCGCGACTGGTGGTCGGTAGTCGACGCCCTCGACGTGCCGGCCGAACGCCTCGCGCACCGGGCCGAAGAGCAGCGGGCCGAGCTCGACGAGACCACCCGCGATCACGATGCATTCGGGATCCAGGATGTTCGCGAGACCCGCCAGTCCGAGCGCGACGTTCTCCGCGTACTCGACGAGGAGCGAACGTGCGTCGGCGTCGCCGCGGGCCGCGGCAATGCCGACGTGGGTGCCCGTGACCGCGCTCGGATCGCCGCCGGCGGCCGCGACCAATGCCCCGCCGCCGACCTTCGCGACGAGCTCGCGGGCCATCCGGCCGAGCGCGGTTCCCGATGCGATCGACTCCCAGTGGCCGCGCTCACCGCACGCGCACAGCGGGCCATCGGGATCGACGGTGAAGTGCCCGATCTCGGCGCCGAAGTTGTGCGCGCCGCGGTACATCCGGCCGTCGAGGAGCAAACCTCCGCCGATTCCGGTGCCGAGCGTCACGAGCAGCACGTGGCGGCGGCCCACCGCGGCGCCGTAGGTCACCTCCCCCAGCGTCGCGACCGCCGCGTCGTTGTCGACCGCGACCGCATGCCCCGTCGCGTCCGCGAGTGCGTCGCGCAACGGCGCCTCGCGGATGTTCGGCAAGTTCGGGGCGTATCGCACGACGCCCGTTCGGTCGACGAGACCGGCCGCGCCGACCCCGATCCGGGCACCCGCCGCGTCGAGTCGGGCCACGATCGAGGCACCGGTGTCGACCAGCGCGTCGAGCCCGGCATGCGGTGAAGCCAGGCGTTCCTCGCGCAGCACCGTGCCGTCGTCGGCGAGGAGCACGCCGAGCACTTTGGTACCGCCGATGTCGAGACCGATCGTCGGGACCATGAAGAGCTACGACGTGTCGGCGTCGGCGTCGCGTGGAGCGCCGGACTCCGAGCGCACGTCGATGTCGATGTGATGCACGCGTCCCTCGCGTGGCTCCCGCGCGCCCCGTGCCGTCGGCCCCGCACCTCGTTGCGACTCGACGAACTCGTCCGCCGCGTCGAGCAGGCCGCGCATCGCGCGGAGCATCTCGTGCGCCGCGTTCCAAAGGTGGTCGAGCGTGTCGCCGTCGCCGGGCGGGCCGGGCGGGTCGTGCCCGTCCATCAGACGAACTCCACGACGAGGCGGTCGTCGACGAAGCGCGCACCCACGACCTCACGACGAACCAGACTGTCGGGCAGCACGAGCGCGCGCCGGTGGGGCCCGACGGTCAGCACGAGCTCGTCACCGGTGCGGCCGAGCCGCACGTCGTCGCGCTCGGTGAACGGAAGCTGCACCGAAAGCAGCAGCGCGTCGCCCGAGGCGTCGACCTGGAACGGCTCGGTGCGGGAGAGCCGCGCCGCGACGTCGGTGTCGCCGTAGAGGTTCTTGGCGAATAGCGACAACGCCGGCATGCCGACGACTTCCTCGTTGGCGAGCTCGGCCGCGAGCAGCGGCAACGGCACGAACGCGTCGGCAATGACGTCGAGGTGCGCCGATTGCGTCGCCCGCCACTGGGTCAGCCAGGGATGGTCGAGCTCCGGCGGCAAGATGCGGTTCGCGATCACCGCGTCGACGTGGTATCCGAACAACGAGAGGTACGTGAAGGTTCGGCGTGCCTCGGCCACGACGAGACGCTCCGGGTTGACGACGAGTCGCGCGCTCGTGATGTCGCCGTCGGTCAGGAGCTCGCGCACGCCATCGAGGCGATCGTAGAAGCGGCGGACCGCGTCGAACACGCCATCGGCCGCGATCGGAACCCCCGACACTCGCTGCAGGATCGGCCGGGCGAGGCGCGTCAGCCGGCGCTGGGTGTCGAACATGCGCTCCATGTACCAACCGAGAACATCGGGCAGCGAGAGCAGCCGGATCGTCTCGGCAGTCGGCGCACAGTCCACAACGACGAGGTCGTAGTCGCCGCTCGTAGCGAACTCCTTTATGTCGGCGAGTGCAAATACCTCGTCGAGTCCGGGGATCACCGCGAGCTCCTCGGCTTCGACCGCGCCGGCACCGGCCCAGTCGAGCACGTCGACCAGATACGCGCGGACGTCGTCCCAGGCTTCCTCGAACCGAACCCGCGCGTTCAGCTGCTGGCCGAAGAGCCGATCTGCGATCGCCGTCGGACGGTCACCCAGCGGCGCGTCGAACGCGTCCGCGAGCGAGTGCGCCGGATCCGTCGAGCACACGATCGTCCGCAGGCCGTGCTCGGCGGCTCGCATCGCGGTCGCCGCGGCCACCGTCGTCTTGCCAACGCCGCCTTTTCCCGTGAACAAGAGAATGCGCATCAGCCGGCGAGGCTACCGCCGCGGTCGTCAAGCGACTGCCTCTACCTGCTTTTTCAATTCTTTCAGGGCACTGCCCATGATCAGACCCGCGGCCCGGCGTTTGACGAGCCCCGGCAGCGGCACGGCCAGCTCGACTGCGAGCTCGTAGTGCACGCGCGTCGATGCGGGACCATCGGGCTCGAACCGGTAGCTGCCGTCGAGACGGCGCAGCATGTCGCCCTCGACGAACTTCCACGAGAACGCACGCGGTGCCTCGGAGTAGTCGTACTCGAGCACGTAGCGGATGCTCTTCCCGAGCGCGGCGGCCCGGTAGTCGACGCGCAGGCCGCGGCCTTCCTCGTCGCGTTCGAGGATGCGCACGTCCTTCACGTCGCGCACCCACTCCGAGTACGACTCGAAGTCGGTCGCGACGTCCCAACAGCGATCGGACGAGGCCTCGATGCGAATGCGCTCGTTCGCGGTTTCGGTCATCGGCGCGCTCCTTTCACGACGGTCGGCCGGCGCGCGGGGTAGACGCCGTGTCGCGCGCCCCAGAGCGCCGCGCAGCCCAGTTGAAACATCGGCACGAGCACGCTGAAGGGGTTCGCCCACGCGGTCGCCAGCGCGACGACGATGCACACGCCGGTGGCTCCGAGCAATTGACCGCGTTGCTCCTTCGGCGCCGACGACGTGAGGAACACCCACGAGCTCACTGCGATGTCGTCGCCGCGGGCGGACCGCACGAGCGCGAGCCCGAAGGCGTAGATCCAGATCGGCAGCGACGCGAAGAACATCGCGACGCTGACGACCGTCGCCGGCGTGTTCAAAGCGTGCAGGCCGGCCGCGTCGACGATCGCGATCATCGCGAAGACGCCGAGCGTCGACCACGACGCGACGACGATCGCCTTCCCGGTCACCGGGCCAATGTACCGGGGAGGGCAAAAGTCCTGGGAAAACAACTCTCCCGGGAAAGCACCTCTCCTCGGAAGACACCTCTCCTGGGAGACAGTGGTCACCGAGGCAGGATCGCGGCGACCGAGAAGTCGCCCCGGGCGATCGGCAACAGACGCGCGACGAGCCGATCGTACGAATACTCGCCGACCGCGCGCTCACGGGCGGCTCGCCCCATCCGGGAACGCCGCTGCGGATCGTCACACAACTCGCCGAGCGCCGACCGTACCGCGGCGACATCGCGCGGTTCGACGACGTACCCCGTCTCCCCGGCGACGACCGCCTCGTGCGCGCCCCCGCTACGCCCCGCGACGGCCGGCACGGCACACGCGGCCGCCTCGAGAAAGACGATGCC
>JAUZEM010000557.1 GCA_030839005.1 Actinomycetota bacterium
CGGTCGTCGACCGCGCGGTCTCGCACCTGGCCCACGAGAGTCTCTCGGACGGCAAGCTGTCGGTCGACAAGCTCGACGAGCAGCAGGTGACCGCGTACGACCTCGCGCACGCCGGGGCGGCCGTCGAGGCGGCGCGCGTGATGTGCCGGTACGCCGAGCACGGCCAGGTCGAATCGATGCTGGCGCGGGCCTTCGTGGCCGACGCGGTCAGCGACATCGTCTCGCGCCTCGTCGGTCGCGAGACCCTCTGGGGCGTCGATCCGGCGGTGCTCGCGCCCGCGCACGCGTTCGTCACCGCCCACCGCGCCCCCGCCTTCCTCGAGGCGCTCGCCGACCAGTGCGCGAAGCATGGCACCGGCCCGACCCACCTCGGCGCCGACTTCGAGCTGGTCGCCGACACGTTCCGGCGCTTCGCGGACGACAAGATCCGCCCCGTCGCCGAACACGTGCACCGCACGAACGGCGACGTGCCCGAGGACATCATCGCGGGGCTCGCGGAGATCGGCGGCTTCGGACTCTCGGTCCCCGAGGAGTACGACGGGTTCGCCACCGGGGGCGAATCCGACTACATCGGCATGGTCGTCGCGACGGAGGAGCTGTCGCGGGGATCGCTCGGTATCGGCGGCTCGCTCGTCACCCGCCCGGAGATCCTCACCCGCGCGCTCGTCGCGGGCGGCACCGAGGAACAGAAGCAGGCCTGGCTCCCGCGCATCGCGAGCGGCGAGCTGATGGTCGGCATCATGGTCACCGAGCCCGACTACGGATCCGACGTCGCGGGCGTCAAGGTGGCCGCGACCCCGACCGACGGCGGCTGGCTCGTGAGCGGCGTGAAGACGTGGGCCACCTTCGCGGGCCGCGCCGACGTCTTGATGCTGCTCGCCCGCACCGACCCGGACAAGGCGAAGGCGCACCGCGGGCTCTCGGTGCTCATCGTCGAGAAACCCCGGGCCGCGGGCCACGCCTTCGCGTTCGACGACGGCCGCGGCGGGAAGATGGAGGGCCGCGCCATCGACACGATCGGCTATCGCGGCATGCATTCCTACGAGGTTGCGTTCGACAGCTGGTTCGTGCCCGCCGCCAACCTGATCGGCGGCGAGGCCGGCCTCGGCCGCGGCTTCTACTTCCAGATGGCCGGATTCGAGAACGGCCGGCTGCAAACTGCGGCGCGTGCCGTCGGTCTGATGCAGGCCGCGTTCGAAGCGGGTCTGTCGTACTCGCAGGACCGCAAGGTGTTCGGCCAGGCCGTGTTCGAGTATCAGCTGTCGAAGGTGAAGCTCGCACGCATGGCGACGCTGACCCAGGCCGGCCGGCAGTTCTCCTACGACGTCGCGCGCAAGATGGCCGCCGGTGAGGGCACGCTCGAGGCGTCGATGGTCAAGGCCTACGTGTGCCGCGCCGCAGAGTGGGTCACGCGCGAGGCAATGCAACTTCATGGCGGAATGGGCTACGCCGAGGAGTTCCCCGTCTCACGCTTCTTCGTCGACGCCCGCGTGCTCTCGATCTTCGAGGGTGCGGACGAGACCCTCTGCCTGCGCGTCATCGCGCGCCGGCTCGCGGAGAACGCCCTCGCTCGATCGTGACGAGCGGCGGGCCGCTCTCGAGCGAAACGAGGCGGGCCCGCGCCCGAGCGGCGAGGTCGGGGACGAACGGCTCGAGCTCGTCGACCACACGCGTGGTCGCGTGCAACGCCGCCGCGACAACGGGACGCGCGTCGCCCGCGTCCAACGACCACGGTTTCGTGCGTTCGATGTAGCGATTGGTCTCGGCGACCAGACCGATGATCGCTCCCGCGGCGCGCTTCAGATCGAGCACGGCCAAAGCACGCTCGACCTCCGCCCCGACCTCCGAACCCGCCACGACCAACGGCCAGGCGTCGTCGGCCGGGATCGCGCCCCGGACGTCGTCACGCGCCGCCAATGCGACCACCCGCTGCACGAGGTTGCCGATGCCGTGCGCAAGGTCGCGGTTGACCGTCGCGACCAGTCGCTCTTCGGAGAAGTCCGTCTCGCCGAGGCGCGGGACTTCGCGGGCGAGCCACCACCGCAGCGCGTCCGCGCCGTAGCGCTCGATCAGCGCGTTCGGGTCGACCACGTTGCCGAGCGACTTGCCGATCTTGCGACCGCTCGCGGTCAGATAGTCGTGCACCAGGATCTCGTCCGGCAGCGCGAGGCCCGCCGACAGCAGGATCGCGGGCCAGATCACCGCGTGGAAACGCAGGATGCCCTTGCCGATCACGTGCGTTCGCGTACGCGCCTCGTTCCAACACGAGAAGCCGGGAGCGCTGACGTAGTTCGCGAGCGCGTCGAACCAGACGTAGAAGAGCTGCCCGGGATCGCCGGGCACGGGAATGCCCCACTCGCCGACCCGGGCGCGCGGCCGCGAAACGCTGAGATCGCGCACTTCCCCCGCCAGGAAGCCGAGTACCTCGTTGCGTCGTGCGGGCGGCTCGATGCGCAGCCTCCCGTCGGAGATCCTCGCCCGGATCGCCGGCACGTAGCGCGACAGACGGAAGAACCAGTTCTCCTCCGCGACGGGCTCGAGCGCGACGTCGTGCTCGGGGCAGGCCGTCTCGCGGAATTCCTCACACCCGGTGCAGTACCAGCCCTCGTATCGCGACCGGTAGAGATCGCCGCTGCGCCCGGCCCGGCTCCACAACTCCTCGACAACGGGCCGGTGACGCGGGTCGGCGCTGGTACGGATGAAGTCGTCGTAGGAGACCTTCAGTGCGTCGGCCAGCCGGCGGAACCGTGACGCGTTCGCGGCGACGAACTCCTCGACCGGCCGGTTCGCGGCCGCGGCCGCCTGCACGTTCTTGGCGGCGTGCTCGTCGGTGCCGGTGAGGAGCAACACGGAACCACCGCAGGCGCGTGCGTGACGCGCGAGCACGTCGGCCTGCACGTATTCGAGCGCGTGACCGAGATGCGGCGCCCCGTTCACGAACGGGATGGCAGTGGTAACGAGCAGCGTGTCCATCGGATCTCCTCCGGGGTCCCATGCGGGATCCGGTCCGATGGACGTGAGCCCGCGCGATCAGAACGTCAGGAGGCTCGACATTCGAACGCGCAAGAGCGGACTCGTGTTCACGGCGCCCAGCGTACCGGCGCCCTACGCGGCGCTCCTCGACATTCCGGCCCGCTCGCCGCGCGTGACGAACTTGCTCGCCATCTTGCGGCTCGCCTCGTCGATCATCTCGTCGCCGAACATCACCGCACCCCTGCGGTCGCCCTCGGTCGTGGCCTTCTCGTAGGCCTCGAGAATGTCGAAGGCGCGGTCGAACTGCTCCTGCGTCGGCGTGAACACCTCGTTGATGACCTTCACCTGGTCGGGATGAAGCGCCCATTTGCCGTCGTAGCCGAGGATCCGCGGGCGCATCGCGTAGTCGCGCAGCTGCTCGAGCTCACGAACCTTGAGGAACGGACCGTCGATCACCTGGAGGCCATTGGCCCGGCCGGCCATCAGGATCCTCGAGAAGACGTAATGGAAGTGGTCGCCCGGGTACTCGGGGATCTGCACGCCGCCCGTGAGCACCGGCATCTCGGTCGAGGCCGCGAAGTCGGCCGGGCCGAAGATGATGGTCTCGAGGCGATCGGAGGCCGCGCAGATCTCGTCGACCTTGATCAGCCCGAGCGCCGTCTCGATCTGGGCTTCGATCCCGACGCGCGACCGGCGACCCGTCGACTTCTCGATCTGGGTCAGCAGCAGGTCGAGCGCCTGTACCTGCGCGGCGGACTCGACCTTCGGGAGCATCAGCTCGTCGAGCCGTTCCGACGCCCCCTCGACGATCGTGATGACGTCGCGGTACGTCCACTCCGTGTCCCACGCATTGACGCGCACGCAGAGCACCGCGTCGCCCCAGTCGAGGTCGTTGATCGCCTTCACGACCTTGTCGCGCGCGGCGGGCTTCTCCATCGGCGCGACCGCGTCTTCGAGGTCGAGGAAGACCATGTCGGCGCCCAGGCCGGGTGCCTTGGCGAGCATCTTCTCGCTCGAGCCCGGCACCGAGAGACACGAGCGGCGGGGCAGGTTGCGACTGCGTTCAGACATGGGCGAAGGGTACCGTGCCCCCATGGTGGCACTCCCAACCCTCACCCTCCACGAACTGGCCGACGGCGTGTGGATATGGCTGCAGCCGGGTGGCGAATCGGGCGTGAGCAACGCCGGGGTGATCGCCGACGACGATGGCCTGACCGTGGTCGACACGCTCATGGTGCGTTCGCAGTGGGAGCCATTCGCCAACGCGGTCGCCCGCTTGGGGCGTCCGGTCCGGCGGCTCGTGCTGACGCACGCGCACGTCGACCACGTCGGGGGCACGCGCGCGTTCCCGATGGCGTCCGTGCTCGGATCGCCGCAGACGAGCGAGCTGCTCGACGGCGAGATGCCGGTGGCGGCCTACAAGTCGTTCATGCCCGCGTTCGAGAAGGAATTCGACGAGCTCGCCGAGCTCGGCACCCGGCCGGTCACCCATCTCGTGACGGATGCCGCCCAGCTGACGCCCCGCATCGAGGTGCTGCCCGCGACGGGTCACACCGCGGGCGACGTCATGGCTCTTGTCGCGGACGTCGACGTGCTCTTCGCCGGCGACCTGTGCTTCTTCGGAGTGACGCCGCTCGCGTTCCAGGGTGACTGCGCGCTGTGGGCCGACGTGCTCGACGCGGTCGCGGAGCTCGCGGACACGATCGTGCCCGGCCACGGTCCGGTGGGCGGCGAGGCCGAGGTGCGCGAGCTGCAGCAGTAC
>JAUZEM010000605.1 GCA_030839005.1 Actinomycetota bacterium
TGTGGTGTCACCTTCGCACCCGTGCGCAAGGGTCAGGAACGCTGGCTCGCGGAGCTGATGGAGTCGGTCGAGGACATTCCCGCCGAATCCATCCTCGAAGGACTCGCGTGGGACTGGGAAACCTACGGCGATTATCTCGGAGCGATCGACGCTCTTCCGAAAGGCGTCAACGTCGGTGGGATGGTCGGGCACTGCGCCGTGCGCCATTACGCGATGGGCGAACGCAGCCTCGACGAGACCCCGGCGACCGACGACGACATCAGCGCGATGTGCGATCTGGTCGACGAGGCAATGGGCGCAGGCGCGCTCGGTTTTTCCACCTCGCGCACACTGCTGCATCGCGTTCCCGACGGACGCCCGGTTCCGGGGACTTGGGCTGACGAACGCGAACTACTCGCGATTGCCGACGTGCTCGGGCGCCGAGACCGCGGCGTCTACGAAGTGGCGCCGCGTTTCGAACGCCCCGGCGCGCAGTACCAAGGCACCCGGGCCGAGGTGCATTGGATGGCCGAGATCAACCGGCGCACCGGACGTCCCGTGACGTTCGGGCTTGCGCAGAGCAACGCCGGACCGGAGCTGTATCGCAAGATCCTCGAGCTCGTCGACGAAGAAGGCGAGCGCGGCGGCGAGCTCCGGCCGCAGACGACCGCGCGCGGGATTGGGCTGCTCTTCGGTTTGCAGCACCGCACGTTCTTCGATCGCGCGCCGGCGTGGGCCGCGTTGCAATCGATGCCGCTCGACGCGCGCGTCGCCGCGGTACGCGACGACACGCGCCGAATCGAGCTCCTTCGGGCGGCGGAGGCCAACACGCCGTCCCTCGACTGGCGCGGCGTCTACGTCCTCAGCCGCGACCACGTCGACTACTCCGCCGATCCCGCGACGTCTTTGGGGACAGCCGCCGAACGGCATGGCGAGACGATCGCGGAGGCGTTCCTGCGCATCTCGCTCGAGTCCGACGGTCGCGCGCTGTTCAACTACCCGTTTCTCAACCAGCGCATGGATGCCGTCGAGGAGCTCCTCGACCATCCGCGGATGGCGATCGGCCTCGGCGATTCCGGAGCGCACGTCGGACTGATCATGGACGCGTCACTTCCGACCTGGTTCTTGTTGCACTGGGTTCGCGACCGCGAGAAGTACACGATCGAGGATGCCATCCGCCGCATGACATCCGACACCGCGCACCTGTTCGGCGTAGCCGATCGAGGCGTGGTGCGTCCGGGGGCGTTTGCCGACGTCAATGTGCTCGACCTCGACGCGCTCGCTCTTCACCTTCCGGAGTTCGTGCACGACTTCCCGGCAGGCGCGGGTCGATACGTTCAGCGTGCCGACGGCTACCGTGCCACCATCGTCAACGGCGCGGTTTTCGTCGAACACGGCGACCCGACCGGCGAGCACGAGGGACGCACGTTACGGTCGTCCGGCTGACGCCCGAGTGTCCGAGATCTGAGGCACGCGGCCGCTAACATCGACCGTTGATCCTCGGCCGTTACGCGCCTTGCTGGGTGGGAAGATCACATTGACGCCTCGGCCGCTTCGAACGCCGCTCGGCCCGTGAACACACGCACGAATGCAACGCGTCCGTCGACGCTCCGGTACTCACCCGGACTGGACGGCCTGCGCGCCGTCTCGGTCCTGGGCGTCGTCGTGTTCCACCATTACCTGATCGGCGGGCACGAAGCGGGCTGGGCTCCGGGCGGCTTCCTCGGCGTCGAGGTGTTCTTCGTCGTGAGCGGCTACCTCATCACATCGCTGCTCTTGGGCGAGCGACGGGAGACCGGCCGCGTCTCGTTGCGAATGTTCTACATCCGGCGCGCCCGGCGCCTCCTGCCCGCGCTGTTCACGCTGCTCGCCGGCGTGGTCGCGTACTCGCTGTTGTTCCTTCCGGACGCGATCGGCACGCTCCGGTCCGACACAGTCGCCGCGTTGACGTACACCAGCAACTGGTGGCAGATGATCGCGCACCGGTCGTACTTCGCCCAAGCGGGACGACCCGAGCTGCTCAAACATCTCTGGTCGCTCGCGATCGAGGAGCAGTACTACCTCGCGTGGCCGTTCCTCTTGATGTTCGGGCTACGACGACTCGGACGCCAACGGATGCTGGTGACGATGCTCGGCACGGCGATGGGGTCGACCTTGCTCCTCGCGCTGGTGTCACACGGCAGCGTCGACGACGCGTACTACGCCACCTACAACCGGCTCTCGGGACTCCTGCTCGGTTCCGCGTTCGCGTTCTCGTTCGCGCCCTATCGCATTCGCGGCCGGCCGGGTCGAGGTGCACGGGTCGCGCTCGACGCGGCCGGAGCGCTCGGCTTGCTCATCCTGCTCGGGGCATTCGGCGTCCTGCACCATTTCGGCGTCGACGGCTTCTCCTTCCCGACCTCGCACACCGACAACCTCGCCGTCTTCCACGGCGGCTTCCTGCTCGTGGATCTCGCGACCCTGCTCGTCATCGCAGCCGCGGTGCATCCGTCCTCCGACGTGGGCCGGACGCTCGGATGCAAACCGATGCGCTGGATCGGTTTGCGCTCGTACAGCCTCTATCTCTGGCACTACCCGATCTTCTGCATCACCCGCCCGGGCCTCGATGTTCACCGGCTCGGCGCCGGCTTCTTGTCGATTCGCTTCGCGGGCTGGCCGGTGTTCGTCGTGCGCCTCGCGCTGTCGTTCGGCGCGGCCGAGTTGTCGTATCGCTACGTCGAGACTCCGATCCGCAAGGGAGCGATCGGTCGCTACCGCGAGGTCGTGCGCGAGGCCGTCGGCAGACGCCGCCGACGACTGTTGCGGCGCGGCGCCGTCATCGGAGGCTCCGTGACACTGGTCGCGCTGATGATCGGAGCCGGACTGGCTACCGCACAACCGCAGGCGACGAGCTTGCCCGGCGTCGCCGCGTCGGGTCCCGACAATGGCGCGCAGATCGATCCGAGCGCATTGGCGGCGCTGCGCGGCACCACGACGACCGTCCGCACGACGAGTTCGACCAAGCCGCGAACGCAGACGACGGTCAAGGGAAGCAAGCCGACGACCACGACGACAACGCGTCCGGCACCGCCGGCCCACGTGCTCGGGATCGGCGACTCCGTGATGCAGGGCGCGAAGGCCGCCCTAATGGCGACGATTCCCGGAATGGCGGTAGACGCGGCGAGGAGCCGCCAGTTCAGTCAGGCCATCGAGGTCGTGAAGCAGTACCAGTCGCTCGGCGCGCTACCGAACGTCATCGTGTTACATCTCGGCACGAACGGTCGCATCACCAACGACCTGTTCGACCAGATGATGCGCACGATCGGTCCGGGGAATCGCGTGTACTTCCTCACCGCTCGCGTACCGCGCCTCTGGGAGGCCGAAGTCAACGCGACGCTGCACGACGGTGCGACGCGTTGGCCGAACGCGCACGTTCTCGAATGGCGCGACTATTCGGGTTGCCACGACGACTGGTTCGTCGCGGACGGCTTCCACCTGAGGACGCCCGGGCAGAACGCGTACGCGGCGTTCGTGCAGGCCGGCATCGACGGGAAGGCGCCCACGACCTGCACGAAATGAGGGAGACGACAGCGCAGCGACCGGAGGGGAGCGGAGCGTGGAGTCGACCCAGAAATTGAGGACGACAGCGCAGCGACCGGAGGGGAGCGGAGCGTGGAGTCGACCCGGAGATAGTGAGCCCGACCCGCGGTGGCGCCTACCGGTGCAGCACCCAATCGACGAGCTGCAAGAAGCGGTAGCCGAGGTAGACGGCTGTCGCGGCGCCGACGAGCTTCAGGTGCCAGGGAACGGCCGGCGGCGACTCGTCGGCGGGCCGGGTCATCCCCGGGATCAGGCCCCGCTCGACGACCTTTCCGCATTTCGGGCACGTGGCGTCCGGCCGCACCGTCGACGGCGTCAGAAACTTGTTGCAGCTCACACACCACGGCATTGCTGCCATTGGAGCACTCCACGGCCGCCACCCGGTAAAGCCCGGCGATTCCTACCCAACCCTTGCCTGCTTGTTACCGGCCACTCAGGGCGGGCGCCCAGACTGCGATCGATGCACCCGCCCCTGGCTCGAGACCTGCCCCCGCCGATACGGTTCCGCGCCCTGGGGACGACCGCAGTTGTCGCGGTCGCCGACGCGTCAGCACGCGACGAAGCCGGTTCGCTTCTAGCCGCGGAGCTCGACGCGATCGATCGGGCGTGCAGCCGGTTTCGTGACGACTCCGAGCTCGCGCGGCTGAACGCGTCTCCCGGCCGATGGCTCTCCGTCTCTTCGCTCTTCCTGGGCGCGCTCGAGGTTGCGCTGGCCGCCGCGCGCACGACGAACGGTCTGGTCGATCCGACGATCGGGCGGGCTTTGCGCGTGCTCGGCTACGACCGTGACTTTGCGAGCGTGGCCGCCGACGGAGCACCTCTACGCGTCCGCGTCGAACGGACGCCCGGCTGGCGCGCGATCGACGTCGACTCCACCGCACACCGCGTCCGGGTTCCACGAGGGGTCGAGCTCGACCTGGGCGCCACGGCCAAGGCGTTCGCCGCCGATCGCGCCGCGCTCGACATCGCGGTCGCGACCGGCGCGGGGGTGATCGTCAGCCTCGGCGGCGACTGCTCGATCGCCGGTCCGCCACCCAACGGGGGTTGGACGATCCGCGTCACCGACCGTCACGACGCGCCCGCGAACGGGTCCGGTCCCAGTGCCACGATCGCGCTCGAGACCGGCGGTCTCGCGACCTCGGGAACTTCAGTCCGGAGCTGGAACCGCGGTGGCCGGCGGCTGCACCATCTCGTCGATCCGAGGACCGGCCGGCCCGCCGCGCCGGTATGGCGAACCGCCACCGTTGCCGCACCGACCTGTGTCGACGCCAATGTCGCGAGCACCGCGGCGATCGTGCTCGGCGGCGACGCCCGGGCGTGGCTCGAGGCGCGGCGGCTCCCGGCCCGGCTCGTCACCCAGGAGGGCTCCGTCGTCGTTCTGGGAGGTTGGCCGGAGGAGCCGGCCGCGGAAACCGGTTCCGCCGACCCCGCGAGCCGCTAATTCGCCGTCGTGCGCGGCCGGACGCGGCGCGGTAGACCATCGCCATGCACCCACCCGAACATCCGACCCCTGGCGCGTCGAAGCACCTCGATCCGGTCAGCCGGCGCGCGTTGCTGAAGGGGCTCGCGGTGGTCGGCGCAGGCGTCGCGATCGCCGAGCTCACGGGTTGCTCGTCGTCGTCGAAGACGACGGCACCGGCAACGACGACAACCGGTGGCGGCGCGACGGTGCCGACGCCGTCGACCATCCCGAAGGTGCTGCGCAAGCCCGGATCGCGCCCCAATCCCACCTTGCCCGAGGGCACCGACATGCTGCCGAAGATCGAGCACATCATCGTCGTGATGATGGAGAACCACTCGTTCGACGGCCGCTTCGGCATGCTCGGACGCGGCGACGGATTCAAGCTCGATGCCAACGGCAAGCCGCTCGACGCCAATCCGATGGCTGACGGCCGGCTCGTGCGCGCGTTTCACATGCCGTCGACCTGCCAGCTGGACCGTGTCCCCCGACAGGACTGGGTATCGAGTCACACCGCGTTCGACAACGGGCGCAACGACGGCTTCGTCAAGGCGAGTGGCCCGGTCGCCATGGGCTACTGGGACGACACGGACATCCCCTTTTATTACGGCCTCGCGCGGGAGTTTCCCCTGTGCGACCGCTTCTTCTGCTCGACCCTGGCCCAGACCTATCCCAACCGGCGCTTCCTCATCGCGGGCACCGCATCGGGCGTGGTGAGCACGAGTACTTCGAACCTGGACAAGTTCTTCCCGGCCAACGGCACGATCCTCGATCGTTTGCACGCGCACGGCATCAGCTGGCGCAACTACTGGACCGACCTCCCCGCGGTCGACGTGATCCTCAAGAACGCGTCCACATACGCGAAGAACGCCTCGCCCATCGACCAGTTCTACAAGGACGCGGCTTCCGGTTCGCTTCCCGCGGTGAGTTTCGTCGATCCGCGGTTCGGGGGCGACGCAACACACCCAGGGGAGTCCGAGGAAAACAACGACGACATCAGCTACGGCGAGAACTTCGTCGCGAAGGCTGTGAACGCCGTGTTCCACAGCCCGAACTGGAAGAACACCGTGCTCGTGTACACCTACGACGAACACGGCGGCTATTACGACCAC
>JAUZEM010000606.1 GCA_030839005.1 Actinomycetota bacterium
GAATCCCTGCGCGACCCTCCAGTTCAGGAAGAGCGTCAAGAGCGACGCGCCCATCACGATCTCCGGCGTCGCCATCGGGATGAAGATGAGGAGGTTCGTCGTACTGGAGCCGCGGAAGCGGTAGCGCACGAGGGCGAGTGCGATGAGCGTTCCGAGGGCGGTCGCGACGATGCTCGAGAGAACGGCGATCTCGAGACTCACGCGAATCGCGCTCCCGAGCCCCGGGTAGTCGAGCGGATGGAGCCAGTTCTTGAACGTGAAGCCCTGCCACGTGTAGTTGAACCGGCCGAGCGGGTTGTTGAACGAGAACACGATCACGATCGCGATCGGCAGGAAGAGGTAGCCGAGCGCCAGCACCGCGTAGACGTCGAGCACGTGCCGCCGTGCGCGTGCGATCACGCGGCGGCTCCCGCAGTGAGCCGATCCGTCCCGAGCGCTCGGGCGAAGATCAGCACGACCACGAGGATCCCGCCCATCAGAACGAACGAAAGCGCCGCTGCGGTCGGGTAGTTCCGAAGCGACAGGAACTGCGACTGGATGACGTTCCCGATCATGTACTGACGCGGCGTCCCGAGCAGCTGCGCGTTGATGAAGTCGCCCATCGCAGGAATGAACGTCAGCAGCACGCCGGCGAACACCCCCGGCAGCGACAGCGGCAGCGTGACGCGCAAGAACGACAGGACGCGGTTCGCGTACAGATCCGACGCCGCTTCGATCAGCCTCGGGTCGACCTGCTCGAGGCTGACGTACAGCGGCAGCACCATGAAGGGCAGGAAGTTGTACGTGATGCCCGCGATCACGGCGGCCGACGTGGCGAGCAGGCGGCCGTCGGCGCCCAGGACGTGGATGTTGCGGAGGAAAGCGACCACGACGCCGTTGTCGGAGAGGATCGTCTCCCAGGCAAGCGTGCGAATCAGGTAGGTGACGAAGAACGGTGCGATCACGAGCAGCAGGAAGAGGTTCTTCCACCGCCCGCCGCGGAACGCGATCCAGTACGCGAGCGGATAGCTGATCGCGAGCGCGATCGCCGTCGCGGTCCCCGCGTACTGGAGCGAGCGGACGAACTGCACCTGGTAGGCGGAGACGGCGTCGCTGAAGTTCCCCCACGCCCAGCTGAAGCTGAACAGCGGGAAGAGCCCCTGCTCGAGGGACATCTTCCCGAGGTAGTACATGGGCACGACGAAGAAGACGAGCAGCCACGCCATCCCCGGAGTGAGGAGCGCATACGGCGTGGCCCACCCGCGACGGTGCAGGAAGCGACCCACTCTGTCTTACGCGCCGATCAGGTTCTGGAATGCCTGCTTGTACTTCGCGTTGTTGACGGCCTTGGCGTCGATCTGGTGCACATTGGCGAGCATCTCCTTCGTCGGGAAGATGAGCGGGTTCTTCGCGACCGCCGGGTCCTTCTTCTCGAGCACCTTGTCGGCGCCGACGACCGGGCAGATGTAGTTGACGTAGTCCTCGACCTCCGCGGCGATCTCGGGCCGGTAGAACCAGTTCATCAGCACTGAGGCCGCGTAGGAATTGCCGCCCTTCGGGATGAGCATGTTGTCCGTCCAGATCATCCCGCCCATCTTCGGGAGCACCCACTTGAGGCCCGGATGGTCGGCCTGGAGTTGCACCATGTCGCCGGACCACGCGGCGCACGCCCACACGTCGCCCTTCGCAAGCAGCGGCGCGTAGTCGTTACCCGTGAACTGGCGGATCTGCCCCGAGTCGACCGCCTTCTTGATCTTCTTCACGGCGCGGTCGAACGACGCGTTCGTGACTTTCGACGGATCGTCACCGTTCGCGAGCATGACGAGCCCCATCGTGTCACCGAACTCGGTGAGGAACGTGACCTTGCCCTTCAGCTTCGGGTTCGTCAGCAGCTCGTCGATCGAGTTGATGTCGCCGCCGACCTTCTTCGGGTCGTAGCCGATTCCCGTCATGCCGGACTGCCAGGGCAGGCTGTACTCCCGGTTCGGGTCCCAGCCGGGATGCTGCTGGACAGGCTGGAGGTTCGAGATGTTGGGCAGCGCCGACTTGTCGAGCTTCTCGAGCCAGCCGAGCTGGATCATGCGCGACGGCAGTCCCGACGAGTCCGTGAGCACGACGATGTCGCGCCCGACCGACTGACCCTGGGAGAGCGGCCCCTCGATCTTCCCGAAGAACGAGTCGTTGTCGTTGATGTCCTCGACGTATTTGACGTTCACCTTGTACTTCGCCTGGAACTGCTGGAGCGATGGATGCTTCTTCGTCTTGTCGTTGATGTCGATGTAGAGGGGCCAGTTGGAGAACACGATGGTCTTCGGCAGCACCTTCGCCGCAGCGGCGGTGGTCGTCGCCGCGGACTTCCCGCCACCGCAGGCGGCGAGCAGGCCGGGAACAGTCAGGACGGTGCCGCCGGCGGCGGCACGGCGCAGAAAATCTGCACGCGAATAGCGGTCTTGCATCACAAGCCCTCCTGGGTGTCGACGACGAAAGTGCAGTCCGGGCTCCAGCCGACGGTGACCCTGTCGCCCGGCGAGACGCCGTTCGCACCCGGTCGGTCGTTCTGCACGTAGACCGTTACTGCGCCTGCCGGCGTCTCGACGATGTACTGCGTCGACACGCCGATGTACGCGCTCTCGGCAACGGTGCCGGAGAGCGAATTCCCTTCAGTGCTACCGAGGCGCAGTTTCTCGGGCCGCACGCCGATCTGCACCTTGCCCGTTCGCCCGCCGAGCACTTGGCGCGGGACGCGCACGTCGATGCCGCCCTCGAGCCGTACCACGTCTTCGCCGACGGCGGCGCCGTACAGCAGGTTCGAGACGCCGAGGAAACCCGCGACGAACGCCGTTCGCGGCTGCTCGTAGAGCTGGGTCGGAGACCCTTGCTGCTCGATGCGGCCGTCGTGCATGATCACGATCTCGTCGGCCATCGTCATCGCCTCTTCCTGGTCGTGCGTGACGTGCACGAACGTGATGCCGACTTCATGCTGGATGCGCTTCAGCTCGAGCTGCATCTCCTTGCGCAGCTTCAGGTCGAGCGCGCCGAGCGGCTCGTCGAGCAGCAGGACGCGCGGGTGGTTGACGAGCGCGCGCGCGAGCGCGATCCGCTGCTGCTGGCCGCCGGAAAGCTGGCGCGGCTTGCGGTTCTCGAGCAACTCGAGCCCGACGAGCTCGAGCGCTTCACGCACGCGCTTCTTCAGCTCCTCCCCACGCACCTTCTGGCGGCGGAGCCCGAACGCGACGTTCTCGAAGACGGACAGATGTGGAAAGAGCGCGTACGACTGGAAGACGGTGTTGACGTCGCGCTTGTACGGGGGCAACGCGGCGACATCCCGGTCGCCGAGCTCGATCCGGCCGGAAGTCGGCTCCTCGAAGCCGCCGATCATGCGCAGCGTCGTCGTCTTTCCGCACCCCGACGGC
The DNA here is from genome assembly GCA_030839005.1 of Actinomycetota bacterium. Classification (GTDB taxonomy): domain Bacteria; phylum Actinomycetota; class Acidimicrobiia; order IMCC26256; family PALSA-610; genus PALSA-610. Next base: position 3,393 of record JAUZEM010000606.1, read on the forward strand.
CCGAGGAGGGCGAAGAAGCGCCCCCGCTCGATCTCGAGCGACAGGTCGTCGACGGCCACCACGCCCTCGAAGCGCTTCGTCAAGTTCGAGAGGCGAATGTCGACTACGCGATCTTCTGCCATG
>JAUZEM010000076.1 GCA_030839005.1 Actinomycetota bacterium
GCCCAGCGGACCAGGACCTCGGCGAAGAGATGCTCTTTGGACGAGAAATAGTGGTAGAGGGTGCCCAGCGCGACGTTCGCCTCCTCGGCGACGTCCTTGACCTGGATCTTGTCGTAGTCGCGCGCCGCGAGCAGCGCGAGCCCGGCGTCGACGATCCGGTCGCGGCGGGCCTGTTGGGCGTGCGTGAGCGGCGACTTGGCGTCGGACTTGGCGTCGGACATGACGTTCACTATACTAGAATCACGTTCTAGTTACGCGCCTCACGGTGTTGCGTCGCCGGTGAGGCCTTGCAGGAGGACCCGTGTCGTCAATGACCGATGAGCACTACACGATCATCTCGTCCGACACGCACGCGGGCGGGAGTCACGCGCAGTACCGCGAGTTCCTCGAGTCGAAGTACCACGACGATTTCGACGCGTGGCGCGCCAAGTACAAGAACCCGTTCAAGGACTTGGGCGACCAACGCCGCTGGCGCAACTGGGACAACGACATGCGCAACGGCCAGCAGGACGCGGACGGCATCGTCGGCGAGGTCATCTTTCCCAACACTGTGCCGCCGTTCTTTCCGAGCTTCGTGCTCTTCGCACCGCCGGCCACGCCCGAGCAGTACGAACACCGGCTCGCCGGCGTGCGCGCGCACAATCGGTGGCTCGAAGATTTCTGCGGCCAGTTCCCGGAGCGCCGCGCCGGCATCGGCCAGTTCTTCGTGAACGATCTCGACGACGCGATCGAAGACGTTCGCTGGATCAAGGAGCACGGCTTGCGCGGGGGTGCCCTGCTCCCGCCGATCCCGCCCGATGCGACCTGGCTCAAGCCGCTGAACCACCCCGACTACGACCGGCTGTGGGCGGTGTGCGAGGACCTCGAGGTGCCGATCAACTGTCACGGCGGCGTCGGTGGTCCGTCCTATCTCCCGCATCCGTCGTCCGCGCTGATCCAGATCACGGAGCTGGGCCACTACTCCCGGCGTCCGCTGATCTTCCTGTTGCTCTCCGGGGTGTTCGAGCGGTTCCCGAAGCTCAAGTTCGCGATGACCGAGCAGGGGTGCGCCTGGATCCCGTCGTTCCTCGCCCAGATGGACGACGTGCTCAAGCGGGTGAAGAAGGACGGGGCGATCGGCGAGTTGCGGTTCGCCCCCGAGCACATCCTCCCGAAGACGGCGACCGAGTACTTCCAGCAGAACGTGTGGCTCGGCGTGAGCTCTCCCGGCCCCGCCGACGCCCGCGCCGCGAAGGAGACGGTCGGGCTCGACAAGTTCATGTGGGGTTCCGACTACCCCCACGACGAGGGCACGTACCCGTTTTCGCGCGAGGCGTTGCGCCAGGTCTTCTCGGACTGGAGCCCGGCTGACATGCAACGCATCCTCACCGACAACGTCGCCAAGCTCTACGACTTCGACGTCGCCGCGTTGAAGCCGCTCGCGGATCGGTTCGGACCGACCCGATCCGAGCTTGCGCAACCGCTGCTCGAGCTTCCGGAGCATCCGAACGAGGCATTGCTGCGCGCGCGTGTGCCCGCGGCCTGAGCGCGAGCTCTTCGCCGGCGCGTCGAACTACTGATCGGACCTGCGTTCGCGCTTTTCGATCTCGCGCTCGCGCAACAACAGCTCGCGCTCGCGCAATTCCGCCTCGCGTCGGTCGAGCTCGGCTTTCTTGACGCGTTGCTCCGCCTCCCACGCGTCGAGGCGACGATCGAGCTCCTGTGAACGGCGGTCGGTGATCTCGGGCGTCGCGCTGTAGCGCGGATGGTCCTCGTACGCGATCGGGCGGCGAGGCGCGGAATAGTCCGTAGATCCCGGCTTCCAGCTTCCCTTCTCCGGGCGGCCGAGCAGGAGCCACGCGAGCGACCCGATGTCGGGAAGGAGCAACACGAGGATAAGCCAGACACCCTTCGGCAGGTTTCGGCACAGTCCGGAATCCGTCGCGATGACGTCGAGGATCGCCCAGACCCAGAACGCGAAGAGGGCCAGGAAAGCGAGACCCTCGGCTTCGATCAGCACTGATGCCCCCCCGAGCGGTCCCGCGCACACCGTGTGCGGGGCAGGTTACCTGGCGACCGGCGTTCCAATACACTGCTCTACGGCGAGCCGGTCGAATTGGTCGATCGGTCGCGTATCAGAAACGAGTATGTAGTGGCACAAGGTACGGTCAAGTTCTTCAATGCCGAAAAGGGTTACGGCTTCATCTCCCGCGAGCAAGGCGAAGACGTGTTCGTTCACTTCTCCGCAATTCAGGGTGACGGATACAAGACCCTCGACGAGGGCCAGCGCGTCGAGTTCGACGTCGCGCAGGGCCGCAAGGGCCAGGAGGCCCAGAACGTCCGAGTCATCTGACGTCGAGTCACTTCGCGGGAGCCGCCGGTGCAAGATGCCGGCGGCTCTTTCGCGTCAGCAGCTCTGATAGTCGCCGGTGCCGAGCAGGCGATCGAGGCGGACCGCGGAGAGGCCCTTCGCGCGCAGGCCGTCGAGGATGAGAGGCAGCGCCTTCACCAGAACCTCGCGGTCGGCCGACGGGTTGCCGTCGAGTCCGTCGTGGAGCAGGAGGATCGCACCGGGGCGGGCGCCTGCGAGGACGCGTCGCGCGACGAGTTGGGCGTCGTTGGTAGCCCAATCGCCGGCCGAGACACTCCACAGCACCATGTGCAGGTGGTGCTCGCGGACCACCTGCGCCAGGAACGGTGTGCGGTCGCCGTGCGGTGGGCGGTAGAGAACCGGGCACGTACCGATCGCCCGCCGGAACGCGGCCTGCGTGCGCTCGAGCTCCGGATAGCGGGGATCGAGCCAGCGCCACTGGTCGTGGTGGTAGGAGTGGTTGCCGAGGAGCTGACCGTCGTCGTACAGCGCGCGCGTGATCCGGGGATTGGCGTCGATCGCCTTGCCGACCTCGAAGAAGGTTCCCTTCACGCCGTGCGCGTCGAGGATCGCCATGATCTTCTCGGTCGCACCGACGTTGGGTCCGTCGTCGAACGTCAGCGCTACCTGGCCGCCGTCGACCGGTCCGTGCACGATGCCGCCGCCGAACCAGGTGGCGTCGGGAGTTTCCGCGCCGATGTATCCAGTGAAGACGAGCGTCGTCGCGAGCAACACCGTGCCGAAGACGATCGCGCGCCCTCGGCTCGATGGGCGCGTCGGGAAGTAACCGATCGCGGTGGCCGCGGACGCGGCGATCACCGCGATTGCGACGACGACGAGCAATACGTCCTGCGAAACCGTGAAGTACAGCGCGAGCATCACGACGACTGCCGCGAGTCCCCAGGCCCGGATCGAGCGTGACGGTGGCGGCGGTTCCGTCGCGACGCCCGCGCCCACAGCGAACAGAACCGCAAGGATCAGCGCGCTTCCAACGTCATCGCGTTGGGGGAGGAGCCACGCCGCGGTTGTCGCGACCGCGCCGCCCACGACTGCGAGCCCGCGGGTCGCGGGGAGACGGCGAGCGGCCAGCACGCCCACCACCGACGCGACCAGTATGAGCAGCCCCGAACGGGCGCCGTCCGTATGCGGATTCTTCCACGCCGCGAGCACGAACCCCAGGGGCGCGGCCGCGACCGCCGCGCGGGCCGCGATCCGCAGCGGGCCCACGCGGGAATGTTCGGGTCGATCCATCGTCGTCATCATGACGCGGGCGCGGCCGGCGGTGGGATCTCACGGCCTGGCGCGTGTCACATCGTGGAAATACGGTCCGTTGCCGATATCGTCGCGCCGCGTGACCAACGACGAAGAGCGGATCGCACTGTTCCTCGACTACGAGAACCTCGCGATCGGGGCGCGGGAACAGCTTCAATTGAGCGTGTTCGACTTTCGGCCGGTCGCGGACGCGCTCGCCGAACGGGGGCGTGTCGTCGTCCGCCGCGCGTACGCCGACTGGTCGCGTTTCGACGAAGACCGGCGGATGCTCACCCGCCACCACGTCGAGTTGATCGAGATCCCGCAGCGGATGGGATCGGTGCGCAAGAACGCGGCCGACATCAAGATGGCCGTCGACGCAGTCGAGCTCTGCTTCGAGCGCGACTACATCACGACGTTCGTCCTGGGTACCGGCGACAGCGACTTCACGCCGTTGGTCCACAAGCTGCGCGAGCTCAACCGGCGGGTCATCGGCATCGGAGTCGAGGCCTCGACGTCGGCGCTGCTGCCGCCCGCTTGCGACGAGTTCCTGTTCTACGAGCGACTCGAGGGAGTCGAGCCGGTCGCGCAGCGCCGCGCGCCGGCGCGCGCCGCGCGCGCCAAACGGCCTGCGGTCGTCGAGGAGGATCCGCTCGCCGAGGACGAGCAGCCGCCGGCGCGGGGAGAGGAAGCCGACCTCGGCGTGCTTGTCACGCAGACGCTGTCGGGGCTCTCCCGCAGTGCCGGCGGGCCGGTGCTCGCGTCGATGTTGAAGCGTGCGATCCTGCGCAAGGACCCGACGTTCAGCGAGACGACATACGGGTTCCGGGGGTTCTCGGAGCTGCTGCGTCACCTCGAGGAGCAGGGCCTCGTCGCGTTGTCGCCCGGCCCCGGGCAGGGCGATCCCGAGGTGAGCTTCCCGACCGAGGCCCACGACGAGCAGGCGGCCTTCGCGTTGCTCCGGTCCGTGGTTGCCCGGCTCGCGGCCAGGTCGGGTCCGCCGCATCTGTCGGGCCTGAAGACCCAACTGCGCAAGGTCGAACCCGATTTCAGCGAGAAGCGCTTCGGCTACGGCGGGTTCCTACAGTTCTGCAAGGCCGCCCGGGCGCGGGGACTGATCGAGATGGAATGGGACGAGGCGGCCGACGACTACATCGTGCGGCCCGGATCGGTGGAAGCCTGACCGGTCGGTGGGTACCGGACCGGCCGAGCCCCGAACCGGCCCGAGCCCCGAAGCGTCAGCCTTTGCCGCCCCGTGCGGGACCGCTCTTGCGGGGATGCTCGTCCTCGCCGGCCCGCTCCCGAGCGCGTTGGCGGGCGGCCGCGGCCTCGAGATCGGTAGGGCGTTTGGGTGGCGCGCCGGCTGTACGGGCCGGCTTGCGAGAAACTGCCATGTCGGAAACATAGAGGCCCCGACCACTCCCGGGCGAAAACCCCCGCGAATCTCGGCTTAGCGAGAGCGTTCCCGGTCTCTTTCGTAGTGCCGTTTCCGGTCCCGCTCGAGCTCGCGTTCCTCTTCGCGTTGCTCGTCGGCGAAGACCGGCGGGACGCCGCCGAGACCCATGGCCGCGACCTCTTCGAGCGCCTCGACCGGACCGTGGACGGCGCCGTCTTGCGCGAGCGTGTGCGGGAGCTTGCGCCACACGATTCCGGCGCTGATCACGGCGAGCGTCGCGCCGACGATGACCGCAAGGTGGATGCCGTTCACGAACGCGTGCTGCGCCGCCGCCACGAGGTTGTCGCGCGCTCCGGCCGGTAGTGACGATGCAACATGCAACGCCCCGGCGATCGATGTGCGCGCGCTGTCCTGGTCGGCACGGCTGAGGCCGCGCAGCGCGGGCGCGACCGAACCGGCGTAGCGCGATGCGGCAACGCTGCCGAGCACCGCGATCCCGAGCGCGGCTCCCAACTCGCGCGTCGCGTCGTTCATGGCGGAGCCGGCCCCCGCGCGTCGAGGTGGAACCGCGGACATGATCGACGCGGTCATGGGCGACATCGAGAGTGCGATGCCGGTCGTCAGCGGCACCACACACAAGACGACGTACGCGTACGAGGTATGCGTGGACAAACCCGTGAACAACAACAGCCCGGTGGCGATACAGAGCATGCCGACGCCCACCGTGCGGTGCGCGCCGAACCGCGCGCTCAGCCGCGGGGTGAGCGGCGCGACGACGAGCATGATCATCGCGATGGGCATGAGTCTCAGCGCGGCCGACAGTGCGCTGTAGCCGAGCACGAGTTGGAAGTATTGCGTGATGAGGAACATCACGCCGTACATCGCGACGAACACGAGGATCATGCCGCCCGTGCCGGTGCTGAAGGCAGGACGGCGGAAGTAATGCATGTCGAGCATCGGTTCCGGCGTGTGCATCTCCCAGGCGACGAACAGCGTGAGGACGACGAGCGCGACGACAAAGGCGGCGAGCGTCCCGACGCTGAGCCAGCCTTTGTCGGGTGCTTCGATGAGCCCGTACACGAGCGCTACGACGCCGATTGTCGAGAGGACCGCGCCGAGGGGATCGAACTGCGACTCCTCCGGATCGCGCGACTTGGGGACGAGGAATTTCCCGGCGACGAGGGCGACGACGATGATCGGCACGTTGACGAGGAACACCGATCCGAACCCGAAGTGGCCGAGCAGGAAGCCACTCGCGACCGGACCGAGCGCGCCCGCTGCGCCCGTGACGCTCGCCCAGATCGCGATCGCCTTCGGGCGTTCGTGCCCCGGAAAGATGTTGATGATGATCGACAGCGTCGACGGCATGATGAGCGCGCCCGCGACACCCATCACGGCGCGGCACGCGATCAGCTGTCCCATGCCCGTTGACATCGACGCAAGGACGGCGCCGATCAGGAACAGCAAGAGCCCCAGCTGCAACGCCCCCTTGCGTCCGAAGCGGTCGCCGAGGGCGCCGGTGGAGAACAGCAGCCCGGCGAAAACGAGCGAGTAGATGGCAACGACCCACTGCAGCTGCGACTCGGTCGCATGCAATTCGCGCGAGAGGGTCGGGATCGCGACATTGAGGCTCGAATTGCCGACGAACACGATGAGCAGGCTCAGGCAGAGCACCGCGAGCGTCCACCAGCGGCGATCGAACGCGAGATCGGTCGCGCTCATCGTCTCGACTTCCATGTTCACTCCGGGGACGGCGATGTTCGGGGGTGGGTCGGGCCGGATCGGAAGTGGAATACCGATTCCGGATTCATACTATAATCGGAATCATGGTTCCGCTTGAAACGACAGCTCCTGGAACGAGAGGTCCCAAGGCGGGTGCAGGCGACGCGCCCCGGCGCGCGGATGCCCGGCGGAACCGCGAGCGAGTCCTCGCCGCGGCGGAGGCCGTCTTCGCCGAGTCGGGCGTGAAAGCGCCGGTCGAGGAGGTCGCCCGCCGGGCGGGCGTCGGCGTGGGCACGGTGTGCCGCAACTTCCCGACGAAGCAGGCGCTC
>JAUZEM010000332.1 GCA_030839005.1 Actinomycetota bacterium
ACCTTACGCTGATCGGCACGGCCGCGGTAGACGACTCAGTTACCTGTAGCTGCCACACATCGACGCGGCTGCGCAGCGCATTTACCTGAGGTTGCTCTACGACGCGCGTGGTGCAGGCTGGATGCACTCGCGGGCGCTCTCGAGGACGAACTCGAGCACGCGCTGGAGCTCCTTCGCCCGTCGTGCCTCCGGCTGGCGCAGGTCGCGTTCGGCGTCCTCGACTGTGCACGCCAGGACGTACATTCGATCTCGAATTTGCTCGAGCTCCTCGCGAGTGATCACCAGCTCGTGTTCGCCGAGCCCGACCTCGAGGGCGCGCCGGCGGGCCTCGTAATCGCGCTGGCGGCACGCCCGTTTGCAGTAGAGCCGCGGTCGTCCCGCGCCGGGAGCCGCTGCGAACCTCCGTCCGCACCAACGGCAGGCGTGTTGCGTCACAGTGACGATATTAGGAGCGGGCACTCGGCTCGACGCGGATCCGTCGGTAATGTCCGCGACATGACTGGTCGGCCGAGCGCGTTGATCACGGTGATCGCATTGTTGGTTGGGGCGGGCCTCTCGGCGTGCTCGAGCTCGGCGCCGAGCGGGAAGGGCGGCGCCGCCGCGGCGCATGTGCTCCTCGTCGGCACCTACCAGGGCCATGCGGGCAACTACCCCACCATCCAGGCCGCGGTCGCCGCGGCCAAGCCCGGCGACTGGGTGTTGATCGCGCCGGGCGACTACCACGAGCGCTACGACCGTTCGGTGCCGGTGGGCGAGGCGACGACTTCCGGTGTGTGGGTCGCGACACCGGGCGTGCACGTCCGCGGGATGGACCGCAACGGCGTGGTGATCGATGGAACGAAGCCCGGTGCACCGCGTTGCAGCGCGCGCGCCGCCGATCAGGACTTCGGGCCCGTCGACGCCAAGGGAAAGCCGGTCGGCCGCAACGGTCTGGAAGTGTGGAAGGCGAGCGGCGGGTCGATCGAGAACCTCACGGTGTGCAACTTCCTCACCGGGTCGCACGGCGGAGGCAACCAGATCTGGTGGAACGGCGGCGACGGGTCGGGCACGATCGGGATGCACGCGTACAACGGCCGCTATCTCTCGACGACGAGCACCTACGCCGGTGCCGACGGCGACGGCTCGTATGGCATCTTCGTGAGCAATAGCGACGGCCCCGGCGTCGTCGCCCACAGTTACGCAAGCAACATGTCGGATTCCAGCTACTACATCGGGGGGTGCCCCGATTGCAATGCCACGCTCGACGACGCGCACGCGCAGTACTCGGCGCTGGGCTACTCGGGTACCAACTCGGGCGGCCACTTGATCGTTCAGAACAGCGAGTTCGACCACAACAAGACCGGCTTCAGCACGAACAGTCAGAACAACGACGACGCGCCCTCGCCGCAGGACGGGGTGTGCCCGAACAAAGCGATCGGACCGACGGGTACCCGTTCCTGCTGGGTCTTCGAGCACAACTTCGTGCACGACAACAACAACCCGAACGTGCCGGGTCACGGCACTGCCGACCTCGGTCCGCCCGGGACGGGCATGGTGATCGCGGGTGGGCGCAACAACACGGTGATCGACAACCGCTTCGAGAACAACGACAGTTGGGCGGTCCTCGTCGTGCCGTTCCCCGACACCGACACGCCGCCGCCGATCGCCCACTGCCAGGGCGGCGACCCGAACGGTGTCCCGGGACTCGGCATCGCCGGCTGCTACTTCGATACGTGGGGCAACGACATCGCGCACAACACCTTCAAGGACAACGGCAGCTTCGCCAACCCGACGAACGGCGACCTCGCGGAAATCTCCGCCCGGCACACGCCCGGCAACTGCTGGCACGAAAACGCAGACTCCGTGGGCCTCACGAGCGCCCCGGCTCGGCTGCAGGAGACCAACGGGACCTGCGGCGTCGCGCATGCGGGCGCGGCGCTCGGCAGCACGCTGACCGCCCAGGTCATCTGCGCCACCGAGGTGTTCGGCGCGTGCCCGCCGAAGCCCGGCAACGACTACCCGCGCCGCACGAAGGTCGTGCTGCCGGCGCTGACTCCCCAAGTGTCGATGCCGAACCCGTGTGACGGTGTGCCGGCCAATCCCTGGTGCACGAAGAACGGACCGATTGCCGCTGGAACCTGATCCGGGGCGCGGAGACGTCATGAACGCGCTCGAGAGAGTCCGCCGGGAGGTGCGGCGCGTCGACTCCTGGCGTTCGGTCCGCCAGTTGCTCCCAGCATCCGTTCGGTACTGCGAGGATCGACTCGTAGCGAAGGGATTCCTGCCGGGCCAACGCCAATTTCGCAAGTTCGTCGTCGTCAGTCGGGCCCGGACCGGATCAAACCTTCTCATCAGTCTCTTGAACTCGCATCCTCGGGTCGACGCCCGGGGAGAACTGTTCCGAAGGATGAATGGTCAGTCGGTTGAGTCGAGACTCGACCAAGTGTTTCGTCGAAGACCTCGGCGGATCGAGGCGGTCGGCTTCAAGATCTTCTATTATCACCCGCTCGATGATCACCACTCACAGGTGTGGGACCGTCTCTGCGGTATGGATGATCTCTATGTTCTCCATCTGAAACGGCGCAACGTCCTGCGCACCCTCACGTCGAGAAAGCTCGCCGGGAGCACCGACGTCTGGTTGGACCGAGGGCGAGGTGGCAGCGCGAGCAAGAAGCCGACGGTTCAGTTCTCTGCCCAGGGGTTGGAGGCGGCCTTTGAACAGAACGAGGCATGGGAAGCCGCTTGCGACGAGCGGTTCCGCAATCACGAAATGATGAAGATCTACTATGAAGACCTCGTAAACAGCCGCGACGTGTTGGAACACACCGCCCACTTCCTGGGTGTGCGCCCTCATGCGATGTCCACCGCGCTCCGTCAACAGAATCCGGAGCAACTCGCTGCGCTGATCTCCAACTTCGACGAGCTGCGACTGCATTTTCAAGGCAGTCGATGGGCGACATTCTTCGATGAGCGGTAACGGCACCGTAACCGCGATATCACCGGTTACCTCATCAAGCCCTTGGGGGTCACGAGCGGCAGATCGAGCACCGACAATAGACCGGGCTCGGCGCTACACACATCGGGTATCGCATTCACGATGCGGCCCGCGGTGCCGATGACGCCCGGATCGCCCTGCCCGGGGCGCGCCGTCATCTGTACATCGCACTGGTAGCTCGGCGTTCCCGTGACGACGACGCGATAGCCCCCGGCGCCAACGGGCTGCGGCCAGTCGGGACACAGCGCGTCGTCGAGCCGCGTGACGTGCTCGAGGATGATGCGCGGCTCGCCGCCGACGATCCCCTGCACCTCGAAGCGCATCGCCGCGGTCGTGCCCGGCTCGATCACGCCGAAACCGAGATCGATCCTCTCGGGCGCGGGCCGGCGCTCGTGCACCTCGCGCAACTCTTCGACCTCGACGCCGAGACCTGCCGCCAACACCTTGATCACGCCGCCCCACGCGAACGACAACACGCCGGGAAGCAAGAGCAATGGTTTGGAATCGAGCGCCTGGCCGAAGCCCATCGTCTCGAACAGCACCGTCGGCTGCTCGTAGTCCTTGTAGTTGACGATCTCCATCACGCGCAGCAGTTCGATGTCTTCGCACGTCCCCGCGAGCAACAACGGCAGCGCGTCGTTCGCCCAGCCCGGGTCGATGCCCGACGTGAAGAACGACACGCCACCCTCGGCGCACGCGTCGTCCAACGGCGTGCGCATCGACGGTTCGAGATGCGGAGGAAAGATCGCGGCCACGACGGAGCTCGACACGACGTTCTTGCCCGACCGCAACAGCCGCGCGATATCGGTGATCGCGTCCATCGGCCGCAGATCGGCGGTCGCGGTGTACGAGACGCAATCGGCATGGAGCGCGAGCAGCGCGTCGGCGTCGTTGGTCGCGAGCACGCCGGTCGGAGAGAGGCCGCACAACTCCCCCGCGTCCTTGCCGGTCTTGTCGGCGGAGTGCACCCACACCCCCACCAGCTCCAGATCGGGATGGCCGATGATGCAACGCAGCGCAGCCGTTCCCACGTTGCCCGTGCTCCACTGGATGACGCGATAGGTCACGACAACCTGCCTGCGGCTTCGGCCGCCGAGATGGTCTCGTCGAGACGGCGCTCGATGATGTCGAGGCCCCGGTCCCAGAATCCGGGATCGGCGAGATCGACGTCGACGAGCTTGCCCAGCTCCTCCGGTGGCATCGATCCCCCGGCGCGCAGCAGATCGAGGTACTGCGGCACGAAATCGGCGCCGCGCGCTTCGTACTGCGCGTACACCGACAGTGCGAGCAACTGACCGTAGGCGTACGCGTACACGTAGCCCGGCGTGGCGATGAAATGCGGGATGTATGACCACCAGGTGCGGTAGCCCTCGGTGATCTCGACCGCGTCGCCCAGCATCGGCGCCTGGGATGTCGCCCAGAGCTCGCCGAGCCGTTCGACCGATAGCTCCCCCTGCTCGCGGCGTTCGGTGTGCATCGCGTCCTCGAACCGATTCATCGCGATCTGCCGGAATACCGTCGCGATCTGGTCCTCGAGATTCGACGCGAGCAACGCGAGCCGCTCCTGCGGATCGGTCACCTCTTCGAGCAGCCGACCGAACGTGACCGTCTCTCCGAACACCGAAGCGGTCTCGGCGAGGGTGAGCGGGGTTCCCTGGTGGAAGACGCCCTGCTCCCGAGCGAGATACGCGTGCAATCCATGACCGAGCTCGTGCGCGAGCGTGAGGACGTCGCGCCGCCGCGACGTCCAGTTCAACAACACGTAGGGGTGATGCGACGGCACGGTGTACGCGCAGAACGCCCCGGGTCGTTTTCCCGGACGGGCCGGCGCGTCGATCCACGCGCCGTCGAAGAAGCGCTGCGCAGTGTCGGCGAGCTCGCCGGAGAACGACCCGTACGCGTCGAGCACGAGGTCTTTCGCGGCACGCCATCCGATCTGCGCCTCGACGTCGGCTACCGACGCCATGCGGTCGTAGTCGGCGAGACGGTCGAGGCCGAGCAGGCGCGCCTTCAGGGCGTACCACCGCTGCGGGATCGTGAAGCGACGCTGAACGGCGTCGACGAGCGCCTGCACCGACTCGTCGCCGGCCTCGTTCGCCAGATTGCGGCTTGCGATCCAGCTGTCGAAGTGCCGGAGCCGGTCGTCGACCGCCTTGTCGGAGAGCAGCGTGTTGAGCACAAACGATCGTGTCCGCAGTCCGGGTTCGAGGCCGATGGTGATCGCTTCTGCGGCGCGGCGCCGGACGTCGCGTTCCGGCGCGTGCAACTGTCCGAGCGCGGCTTCGAGCGTGGTCGAGGTGCCGTCGAGCTCGACCGCGATGCTCGACACCTGCTCCTCGAACAGCCGCTCGAACGCGCTGCGGCCGGTCATCGCCTTCTCGGTGAGGATGACCTCTTCGGGCTCGGTGAGCAGGTGCGGCCGGTAGCGCCGCGCGGAGCGGAGATGGTGGCGAGCGATCGACAATCGCTCATCGGCGAGCAGTCGCTCGACCTGCTCGTCGGAGACCTCGGCCCATTCGAGCTCGAAGAACAACAGCTTGGTGTTGATGACGGTCGCCCGTTCCTCGACCCGTTGCATCCGCGCGCCGCGTGCGGGATCGGTCGTGTCGGTCGCGAAATCGAGCCCCGCGTAGCTGCCGGCCCGACCGACGAGATCGAGTACCTCGGCCAGCCCCTCGATGAACGCGGCCAACTGGGCCGCGTCGAGCTCGGCGACGTGCCCGCGCGTTCGGGCGAGCTCCTCGGCGCGTGCGTCGGCCGCGTCGAGCAGGTCAGAGAGGCCTTGGTCGGCGGGTTCCGGTAGCAGCGGCCCGAGATCCCACACGATCTCGGCGGCGGTGAGGTCGGCGTCGGTCGCGGTCATGTCGCGCACACTACCCACGACCTCGATGCGGCAAGAAGAGCGCCCGACGCGCGAATCGGCTGGTGGCACGCGCTCACAGCTTGTGGTGCATCACCAGTGCGCGAGCGGTGAAACCGGATCGCTCGAAGAAGTTCTTCGCGTCGCGGGCGCCGGGGAGTGCATACGCGTCGATCCCCACGCAATGTGCTCCGGCGCAGAACTTGATGATCAGATCGGCTATCG
>JAUZEM010000338.1 GCA_030839005.1 Actinomycetota bacterium
GTCTTCGCGCCGATGTACCGCCAGATCACCATCGCGGGGCTGAACAGCACGAACGCCACGCCCGGCAAGATCGCGTTTCAAGACGTGCTGTCGGCCTGGAACGACTACCTCGCCCGCTACAACGACGGCCGAGGCGTCGTCCTCATCGGCCACTCGCAAGGCTCGTTCCACCTGCGGCAGCTCATCTCGAAGTACATCGACGCGAACGCGTCCCTACGAGGCCGGATCGTCTCGGCGATCCTGCTCGGCGGCAACGTGATCGTGCCGAGCGGCAAGGATGTCGGTGGGGACTTCGCACACCTCGGCGCGTGCCACAGTGCATCGCAGGTCGGGTGTGTGATCGCGTTCTCGACCTTCGATCACACCCCGCCGCCGAATAGCCTCTTCGGCCGCGCCCGGAAGCCCGGCGAGCAGGTGCTCTGCACCAATCCGGCCGCGTTGGCCGGCGGCTCGGGGCCACTCGAGCCCAACTTCCCCACGCATCTGAGCGGCCTGTTCGGGGTCGGTAATCTCGCCGGCGCGGCGACGCCGTGGGTGAGCTACCCCGAACTGTTCAGCGCCCGATGCGAGAACGTCGGCGGCGCGAGCTGGCTGAATGTCAGCGACATCCGCAAGCCGGGCGACATCCGCCCGGAGCTGCACGACTCGCTCGGGCCGACGTGGGGTCTGCACCTCTACGACGGGAACATCGCGCTCGACAACCTGACCGACATCGTGCGATCCGAGGCCACCGCGTACCACGCGAACGGCGGCGGGTAGATGAGCTCACAGCCCGAGGTGACTCGCAGCATGGTGCCGAGCCTTCGGCTGCTCGCTCCACAACTCGTCGTCGCCGGAGTGCTGCCCGTCGTCGCCTACGCCCTGCTTCGACCGCATGTGGCTTCGGACGCGACCGCGCTGGCCGCCGTGATGGTGTTCCCGCTTACCGAGATCGTCTTCGAACGAGTGCGTCACGGTCGCTTCGAACCGATCGGGATCATTGCCCTCATGGGTATCGCGGTCGGGCTGCTCGGCGCCCTCGTGTTCCAAGGGGACGCCACACTGCTCAAAGTCCGGGAATCGCTGTTCACGGGAGTGTTCGGGCTGATCTGTCTCGGTTCCCTCGGGGCGCGCCGCCCGGCGATGTTTTACCTCGGCCGGTCCTTTGCTACCGGCGACGACCCGGTCAAGGTGCGCGAGTTCGACACGATCTGGGAGCTACCGGGGGTACCACGACGCTTCCTGTTCGTCACCGCGGTCTGGGGCGTTGCGCTCGTGGCCGAGGCAGTCGTGCGTACCGTGCTCGCGCTCACGGTTGCCACACAGACGTTCCTGGTCATCACGCCGATCCTCAACTGGAGCGTGATCGGCGCACTTCTCTGGTTCACCACTGTGTACATCCGGCGCAGTGAGCGCCGGGTCGCCGCTGCCGTCGAGACTGCGGATCGACCATCATGAACGAAGAGCTCGGCCGATTGTCGCAATACGAGTCGTTTGCCGATGAGTTCATGGATCATGCGGTCGATGGCTTCTACAACGCCCACTACGACCGGCCCGCGTGTTTGGGTTTGCTCGGCGACGTGGCGGGCAAGCGCGTCCTCGACGCCGCATGCGGCCCCGGCCTGTATGCCGGTCAGCTGGTACAGGCGAGCGCGTCGGTCGTCGGTTTCGACCAGAGCGCGCGCATGGTCGCCCTCGCGCGCGAGCGAGTTCCGAGTGCCGAGTTCCGTATGCACGACCTCGCCGACCCCCTGGACTGGCTGGCCGACTCGAGCTTCGATCTTGCGCTCTGCGCGCTTGCCCTCGAATACGTCGACGACCGTGTCGGCGCGTTGCGCGAACTTCGGCGTGTGCTCGAGCCGAACGGGGCACTGGTGATCTCACGACAGCATCCCACCGCCGACTGGCTCCGGCATGGTGGCAGCTACTTCGATTCCCGCATCATCGAAGAGACCTGGTCGAAAGGCTGGCATCTCCGGTACTGGCTCACGCCGCTGCAACAGACGTGCGAAGAAGTCTTCCGAGCCGGGTTTCTGATCGAGCGGCTGATCGAACCACAGCCCGCGCGCGAGGCCGCGCGCCTCAACCCCGCCGAGTACGAGCTGTTGCAGCAGGCACCTGGATTCCTTGCGATGCGCCTGGTTCCGCGCCCCTAGCCCCACATCGCGCTCACCGTCGATAATCAATCGCCGCGCGCCGGAACTCCTGGCAGAGTGCGACCGTGCCCAAGATCTACTTCGACGAACACCGGGCCGAGCGGTACGACGTGGACTCGGCTGACATGTTCGAACCAACTGTCGTCGAGCCGGCGGTGAGGTTCCTCGCCGATCTGGCGGGAACCGGCGCTGCCCTCGAGCTCGGCATCGGCACGGGCCGCATCGCGTTGCCCCTCAGCCGGCGCGGTGTTCCCATGCACGGGATCGACCTGTCGCCGGCCATGGTCGCGCAGCTGCGTGCGAAGCCGGGCACGGAGAACATCCGCACCACGATCGGCGACTTCGCGACGACCAAGGTGGACGGGACGTTCAAGCTCGCCTACCTCGTGTACAACACGATCATGAACCTCACCACGCAGGACGAACAGGTTCAGTGCTTCCGCAACGTCGCCGCGCATCTGGAGCACGGTGGGTGCTTCGTGATCGAGGTAGGTGTTCCCGGGCTCCAGCGCCTTCCACCCGGCGAGACCGTCCGGGCGTTCACCGTGAGCCCGACGAGGCTCGGCTTC
>JAUZEM010000138.1 GCA_030839005.1 Actinomycetota bacterium
GCGGGAGGTTCAGATGCACGGGCTCAAGGGGCTGCGTCGTCATGCCCTGATTTTCGGGACCATCACGTCGTTGATCGCCACTGGTCTCTGGGTTCACCTCGAAGGCGCGGGCGCGACCTCGACCAACCCGGACACGATCCAGTACGCCCAGACCACGGGATCCAGCGGGACGTACATCAGATACATTCCGGGCGATGGCTCGGCGCCGACGAACCAGTCGGTGACGAGCGGCGGCGGATGCGCGACACCCAACCCGAACGGCCCGCCGATCCTCGCCTTCAGCGCGAAATACTACGCGAATGGCTACAGCGGGAGCTCGGTGCCCGCCACGGTCGGCGCGTACAAGGCGCGGACCGGGGTGTGCCGGATCACGCAGGCGTGGTCGATCGAGGTCAACGAAGCTCTCATCTACGCCCCGGGCTCGAGCCCATTGACGGTTGGGCGCCTCTTCACGCGGGCGCAGCTACAGCTCCAGCGCGAAGACAAGCCGACGACGGTCCCCCCCGTACCGACCACCGGCCAGCTCGTGGAGCGCCTCGGGTCGACAATCGTCGGGACGACCAACTACTCGATATCCGGTGGGGCCGGAGGGACGCCGATCACCGCCGACACCGGCACCCTGGCGAACGGCTTCGACTCGGTCGAGGTCCGCGTGCTCACACCTTCTACGGGTTCGGTCTCGGTCGTGGGCCCGACGTCGACGTTCACACTCGCGGGCGAGGTGTGCCCGGGTGAGGCGATCACGACGAGCTCGGGCGACGTCACCGCGACCCTCACCTTCGTCTCCGGATCGTCGTGCAAGTCGTACACGGACTTCAGCGCGAGCTCCGAGGACAAGTCGGTCACGTTCCTGTCGCAGCAGCTCGCGGGCGCGCACCTGACGGCGAACTTCGACTGGGGCTACTTCCCGTACTGCCGTGCGGACGGGGTCTCCGACACGGTGCCCCCTTGCCCGGCGACGCAAGTCGATTTCGGTGACGGGGTATTCCGCACTGAGACGTACTGCGCGGCGGTCGATCCGAGCGCGCAGACGAGTCCTCCGTACAACCCGCCCCCGTGGTGCGCGACTTCGCGCCACGTCGACTACGTGCTGGACCCGGGCGGGAGTGGCGCGACGGTCGCCCACATCACCGAGACGTGGGACGGCCTCGGCGACATCATCTGGCGGCACTAGGTCGTCAAGGACCTCGCGTTCCCGGAGCGGTCGGCACTCGCCAACCGCTCCGGAAGCGCCACAAACCGAACGACGCCCAGCTCGCGCGCCAGTTCCTCGCGTTCGCGCGCGTCCGCCTCGAGCCCCATTCGGTCGGCCAGCTCGAGCAGCAACAGCAGGTCGTACTTCGCGCCGTCGTCACGCGCCCGGGCGACTGCTTGCGCGAGTCGCGCCCCGGCGTTCGTTTCGTCGCCCGACATCGCGGTCAGAGTGACCTCGACCCGGTCGAGGAGGACCGCGAGGGGCGTTTCGCCCAGCTCGCGTTCGAGCTCACGCGCCTCGGCGAGCGCCCGTGCAGCTCGTTCGGCATCGCCGACGTAGGCGCTGACCTCCACCAGCCGGGCTCGCGCTTCGATCGACCCTATGAGCACGCTCGCGTCATCGAGCGTTCTCGTCGCGGCCTCCAACATGGCCAACCCCGCGTCGTAGTCGCCCAGGAAGGCGCGCGTACGAGCGAGGTGCAGCGTCGCCAAGGCGGCGGCGATGAGATATTCGAACGACTCGAGGGTGCGGACTGCAGGAACGAGCAGGGCTTCGGCTTCCTCGAGCCGGCCCTGGTTGACGCGCACTTCGGCGAGATTCGTGTGCGCGATGGCCGCAATCGCGAGATCGCCGGCTTTCTGGCCGGCCTCGGCGGCGCGCATGAAGTAGTCGGCCGCCTGCTCCCAGTTCGACTCGAAGAACGAAACCCCGCCGAGATTGCCGAGCGTGATCGCGACGTACAGCTGATCGCCGAGCTCCTCGTAGAGGCCAAGCACTTCGGCCATGTGTGTGGCCTCCTCGGGCCGGCCCAATTCGACGAGGCACGAGTCGAGGACGCCCATCGCGACGGCGAGGGCGCGCCGTTCTCCTACCCGCTCGGCATCGACCATGGCTTGGCCGGACAGCCTCGCGGCTTCGCGCAGGCGGCCCTGCTTGAAGCGGAAGTCGGCCTCGCGCGCCAGGAGCTGCGCACGCACCCGATCGGCAACGATGTCGGAACCTTCCACCGCGCCGAGCAGAGAGATGCCGGCGCGGATGTCGCGAATGGCGGCCGTCAGCCGGCCCTGGCATTCGCCGCGGACGTACGAACGGCGCTCGAGCACACGGGCATGCTCGATCGGGTCGTGGCGCAATGCCGCCGCGGCCCGTCGGTAGGCGTCGTCCGCCTTGTCGAACACGCCGAGCGTGACGAGGGCCTCGCCGAGCTCGACGAGCAGCTCCGCGATCTCCTCGCTCGGGACGTCACCCAGCCGCCGCGCCGCGGTGATCGCCCGCTCGAGATGCGTCGCGGCCTCCGCGGGCGCGTAGGCCGACGCCGCGTGCCGGCCCGCGACCCGCGCGTACGTCCACGTGCGCGCCCAATCCTGAGCGCGGAAGAAGTGCATCGACAGCAGCGCCTCGGTCGCTTCACCGTCGTTCGTCGACAGCCGGAGGATCGCCTCGCCCGCCTGGCGGTGCAACTCGACGCGCTTGCGAAACGGCAGGCTCTCGTACGCGGCTTCTTGAAGCAATGCGTGCCGGAACTGGAGGCGTCCCCCGCTCGCAACGAGCAACGCCGCCAGCTGGGCCATGGTCGCGTCGTCGAGCACGTCGTCGCCGAGGAGCTCGATGAGCAGCTCCCGGTCGAAGACCTGTCCGAGCACGCCGGCGCTGCGAACGACCCGCCGGGCCGCGTGCGACAGCGAATCGATCTCCCGGGTGGCAACCGCGTCGAGCGTCTCGGGTAACGCGTCGAAGCCGGTCGTGCGCGCCACGCGAAGAAGCTCCTCGAGGAAAAGCGGATTACCCGCGGCTCGGCGCACGAGCTGGTCGCGCTCCTGCGGTCGCAGCGGCGCCCCGACGGTGACCGCATCGACGAGCTCCGAGAACGTCGACTCGTCGATCGGTTCGAGCTTCATGTCGGCGCCGCCGGCGGCGGGGCGGGTCCCCGATGAGTCCGGCCGGCGGGCGACAACGATCATCCACGGGAACCCGCGGACCGCGGCGATGACCCGCTCGAGGATGCTCGCGCTCGCCCCGTCGAGCCATTGCGCGTCGTCGACGATGACGAGCCGCGAAACCGGTGCGGCACCGAGGACTTGGACGATGAGATCGGCGAGACGCTCCCGCCGGAAATCGGGCGCGATCGCCGCGCTCTCGGCCGTTGGCGGGAGCTCGACGTCGAGGACCGGACCGAGCAGAGGTGCGAGCGGCAACTGATCAGGCGCGATCGTCTTGATCGCGTCGATGAGCTGGATGCCGGCCTTCACGGGGTCGCCCGCGTCGACGTGCAGCAACTCGCGCAGTGGTGCACGCCAGGGCATGTACGGGATCGCAGTCGCGTACGCCTCACCCTGCAGCTTGAACACCGGCGCGTCACACCGCAGGAGCAGCTCGTGCAACAGTCGACTCTTGCCGCTGCCGCGGTCGCCTTCGATGACCCGGACCGAGCCGGAGCCGGCGCTGATGACTCGGTAGGCCTTCTCGAGCCTCTCGAGCTCGTCTTCGCGTCCGACGAACGGGAGCGACGACAGCTCTGCGCCGCGTGCGCCCTGAACCGCGCCGACGGCGTACGCCTGCACGGTGTGCGTCTTGCCCTTGACGTGGAACGGCTCCAGCGCCTCGGTGGCGAACAACGTCCCTGACCGTTCGAGTACCTCGGCGGTGGCATACAGCCGCCCGGGTGTCGCGGCCGCCATCAAACGCGCCGCGAGGTTGACCGTGTCGCCCATCACCGTGAACGTCCGCCGGAACTCGGTGCCGATCTCGCCGGCGAACACGTGTCCCCGATTGACGCCGATGCGTACGGGGATCGCGAACTCCCGCTCGACGATCGCACGCGCCGTTCGCAGCATTCGACCTTCGTCGTCGTCCTGGGCGAGGGGAACTCCGGCGACGAGGATGATCTTGCCGCCGTTCGCGTCGATGTCGGAGGCGAGGAACGTGACTCGCTCCTCATCGACCGCATGTTGCACGCACGTCACGATCTCGTTGAGCGCCTCGGCAGTCGCGTCGCTGCCGAAGGTCGCCAGGTAGTCGTCGACGCCTTGGAACTTGACGAATCCAATGCTCGCGACGCGGTGTTCGGATTCGCCACCGCCTTCGCGAAGGTGCTCGCGCAGCGCGACCGGCACTCCCGCGGCGATCTCAGCAGAGTTCGACTGGCGTATGCCCCGCGCTCCCGGGCCTCCGGACACGACTGCTCGCCAACGGAGCAGCCTGCCGTCACCCTTCTCGGCACCCACCGCTCCCGCCGGGAGTCTCTCCGCAGTCGAGGCGCTGATCACGATCTCGCCCGCGTCGGCAGTCTGTTCCATCCGCGTCGTCGACGTCGCCGAGGGTCCCGCGACCAGAAGCTCGTGGTGCGACGCGCCCACGCGGAAGAAGTCGAATGCGCCCGAGTGGAGTCCGACCGACATGCGCAGGTTCAGGCGCCCGACCGACGTCGGCAAGGTGCGGGCCTCGCGCAAGGCAGCGCGCATCGCCACTGCGGCCTGCGCCGCGAGCACGGCATGATCGTCGGCGTCGAACGCGAGCAGCAGCGCGTCGCCGCCGAACTTCAACAAGCTGCCGCCCTTCTCGTAGGCGACACCCAACATCCGCGAGAAGACGTGGTTCAGGACCTCGGTCAGCTCCTCCGCGCCGATTCGACCGCGGCGGGCCAACCGCTCGGACAGGGCCGTGAACCCGGAGATGTCGACGAAGCAGCACGTCGCGTCGAGGCTCCGCCAGCTCGCGCCGGGCGCGTCGAGGTCCCACTCGGCCGCGAGCCGTGGAAGGTAGGGCAAAAGTGTCGCGTCCAACCAGGTCGAAGTGTACGTGGGCACCGGTGACCAGGGCATGGACGACCGGGGCTTCGGTCAACGAAACGACCCGATTTGCACCTTGACCGACGGGTAGTCCGATCGATCTCGGCGTCGCGGGCGCGAACGTGGGCGCTCAGGACCGAGTCGGTCCGGCGCGTCCGCCACGATGGCCTTTGGGTCGTGCGGCGCGGGTGCGCTTGGCGTCGTAGAGCTGCCCGTCGGCGCGCGAGATGAGGGTGTCGCCGTCGTCGGCGGGTGTGTACTCGGCGACACCGACGCAAAACGACGCGGCGGGAAGGGCTTCGCGGAGCCGCTCGACGACCTGCACCACATCCGCTTCCGCGCTCTCGGGCAAAACGAGGGCGAACTCGTCGCCGCCGTAGCGCGCCAGACAGTCGATGCTGCGCAATTCGGGCAGCCAAGCACGCGCGATGCGGACGAGGAGTTGATCGCCGGCTTGGTGACCGCGTTCGTCGTTGACCCGCTTGAAGTCGTCGAGATCGATGATGGCCACGGAGAGGGACGCATGCGTCCGTTGCGCACGGGCCATTTCCGCGCGTAGTCGGTCATCGAAATCGCGTCGGTTCGCGAGGCCGGTGAGGGGATCCGTGCGCGCAAGTCGGCGGATCTCGCTGACGAGGCTGTGCACTGCGGCGGACGTGACCACGATGACGCCGACGACGACGACCCACTGACCGACGCTGTAGCGGCCGGCACCCACACGCACAGCCACGCTGTACGACACCGCGACCCAGGCGACGTGAGCGATGGCCGCGCGGAACGAGAAGTAGGTGATCGCGAAGATCGGAACCCAGATGTAGAACATCGGAGAGACGGCCGCGAGCGAGCTGCCCTCCCCGAGCATGATCGCGAGCGCAACGATGAGTGTCCCGGCCGCGGTGAGGACGTGAAACAACACCATCGAGACGGGTCGCGGCGTGAAGAGCAAGAACAGCGCGATGGGATACGCCGATACCGACAGTGCTGCCGTCGGAACCGTGTTCGGAATCGGCGCGTGCGGCAGGAGCAGTGCGGCCAACGCGAGCGTCGCCCCCGAAGCGAAGAAGATCCCCAGCCACCGGGCCATTGCGGCGCCCTCGGGTCTCGTCGGGCGGTCCCGGCGATATAGCCCGGACCAGTTGGGTGGACCGGTTGGGCAGACCGGTCTCGATTGTTCGGGCATCGGGTTCTCCCACACGACCAACGCTTCGCGTCGGCCGAACCCGGGCCCGCCTGAAGCCGCCGACGACCGGCACGCGCCGAAAAAGGGGCGAAAGGTAGGGAAGGGCATCCGACCGCTGATGCCTGCACGAAGGGGGTTCGACGTTTGATAGTCAAGCTCCGGCTTTTCTG
>JAUZEM010000193.1 GCA_030839005.1 Actinomycetota bacterium
AGGTCGGGTTCCCGCCGGGTGTCGTCAACGTCGTGACGGGATCGTCGCCGGCCACCGGTGAGGCGCTCGTCGCGACCCGCGACATCGACATGGTCTCGTTCACCGGTTCGACCGGGGTAGGGATGCGGATCGGCGAGGTCGGCGGTCGCTCGATGAAGCGCCTGCTGCTCGAGCTCGGCGGCAAGGGCGGGGCGCTCGTCTTCGACGACGCGAACCTCAAGACCGCGATCGGGATGATCGGCTCGACATGGACGTTCCACTCGGGCCAGATCTGTACCGCGCCGACACGCGCCATCGTGCAGCGTGGCGTCTACGAACAGGTCGTGGCCGGCCTCACGCAGATGGCGAACGTGCTGAAGGTGGGGGATCCCTTCGAGCCCGGCACCGTGCTCGGGCCGGTGATCACCGCCGCGCACCGCGATCGCGTGGAGAGCTACGTCGAGGCCGGACGCCGCGAGGGCGCGGAGGTCGTCGCCGGTGGCCGGCGCCCCGAGAAGCCCGATACCGGCTACTACGTGGCGCCCACGCTGCTCGCCGGCTGCCGCCCCGACATGAAGGTCGTGCGGGAGGAGATCTTCGGCCCGGTGATCGTCGCGTTGCCCTTCGACGACGAGGACGAAGGCATCGCGCTCATGAACGGGACCGACTTCGGGTTGTACGACTACGTGTTCAGCGCCGACACGAACAAGGCGTTCCGCGTGAGCAAGCGGTTGCGCGCCGGCAACATCGGAATCAACACGACCCAACGCAACCACAACACGCCGTTCGGCGGCACGAAGTTCAGCGGGGTCGGTCGCGACGGCGGCGTGTTCGGCCTGCACGCGTACAGCGATCTCCAGTCGGTCGTCTGGCCCGGGTGATGGAGACGGTCTCGATCGTCGACGACGGCGTCCTCGCTTACGGCACGCAGCTTCCGGTGCAGGCGCTGTCAGTACGCGTATCGATGCCCTGGGAGCAGCAAGGAACGGTCGATGACATGGTGCGCGTCGCGCGAGCGTGCGACGACGCCGGGTTCCTCTACGTCGCGGTGTGTCATCACGTCGCCATCCCGCGCGAACCCGCGGAGATGATGTCGACGCAGTGGTTCGACCCGATCGCGACGCTCGCCTTTCTCGCGGCGCACACCACGCGTACGCGGTTGATGACGAACGTCTTCATTGCCGCGTACCAGCCGCCGCTCGCCACCGCCAAGGCGTTCGCGACGCTCGATCGCTTGTCGAACGGACGAACGATCGTCGGCATCGGCGCGGGGCACGTCGAGGGCGAGTTCGACGCGCTCGGTGTCTCGTTCGCGAAGCGCGGCGCGCTCACTGATCACGCGCTCGCGACCATCGCGGCGGCGCTCACCGACGAGTGGACCGGGCCGGAATCGTCCGGCGAGGTCGGGCAGCGGCCGCGTCCGGTGCAAGAACCACACCCGCCGATCTGGATCGGTGGATCGGGGAAGCCGGCACTGCGGCGCGTCGCGACGATGGCCGACGGGTGGATCCCGCAGGCGACGCCGATCGATCAACTGCCCGACGACATCGCCTGGATCCTGCGTGAGCGCGACCGCGTCCGGCCGGGCGCGGTTCCCGAGATCGGCTATCACCTCGTCGCGCACGTCGGTGAACCGGCGTGGGAGTTGCCCAAGGGTGTGATGCACGGCTCTCCCGATCGCATCGCCGACTTCGCGAACACGCGGCTCGGGGCGATCGGCGTCTCCCACCTCCAGGTTCGTCTGTTCGCCCGCGACGCGAGCGAGCACTGCGACCAGATTGCGGCGTTCGGCGCCGAGGTCGGGCCGCACCTCGTCCGCGCCCAACTCTCCTAAGGAATCTCAAGATGGCGTTCCTCTCGATGCGGCACGACTTCCGCGCCCCGGCGTTCGCGCCCGAGTCGTCGAAGGAGATCTACGCGACCGCACTCGAGCAGTTTGCGTGGGCCGACGAACACGGCTTCGACTCGCTGGTGCTCTCGGAGCACCACGGCGTCGACGACGGCTGGTTGCCCGCGCCGCTCACGATGGCCGCCGCCGTGCTCGCGCGTACTGCCCGGGCCAGGTTGATGATCAGCGCCGCGATCCTGCCGCTGCACGACCCGATCCGCGTTGCCGAGCAGATCGCGGTGCTCGACAACGCGTTTCCCGGAAGGATGTGGGTGGTCTTCGGCGCCGGTTACCGCGTCGAGGAGTTCGACATGGCGGGCTTGGAGCACGCGGCGCGGGGCCGAATCCTCGAGGAACATGTGGTTGCCGTGCTCGAGGCCTTGTCGGGAGCGTCGTTGGAATGGCGCGGTCGCACGGTACGCGTCACGCCCGAGCCGGTCACCGATCCGCGCCGCATGCTGTTCGTCGGCGGCGGTGTGCCCGCGGCCGCCCGGCGCGCCGCGCGCCTGCGGCTCGCGATGTTTCCCATGAACTCGGACGCCGCGGTGCGCGATGCGTACTTCGACGAGGCGCGCAAGATCGGCTTCGACCACGGCTTCGTGCTGCAGCCCGTCGGTCCGACGTTCGTGCACGTCGCGGACGATCCCGACCGGGCGTGGGCCGAGATCGGCAAGTACGTGCTCTACGAGGCGCAGACCTATGCGTCCTTCCAGACGCCGGGACAGCACTCGACGCCCAGCGTGCACGCGAGCTCGGTCGACGACCTGAAGGCATCGCCCCAGTACGTCGTCGGGACGCCGGACGCCGTACTCGCCCGACTGCGAGAGGTGCCGGCGCAGGGCGGCATCGTCTTCAATCCGCTCGCGGGCGGCCTGCCGTCGCCGCTCGCCTGGTCGAGCCTGGAGCTGTTCGCGGCCAAGGTGCTGCCGCGCCTGCGTCCCCTTCCGTCCGGGTAGCCGCCTCTAGGCACGGGTGAATTTTCGGCCTACCCTCGGCGGACCAGCCCGCTCAGGAGGTCCGGCATGGCCCGGTACCGCAATTTCGACGGCGCCGTCGGCGCAGGTGCGGACACGCAGGCCATGCGTCCGGCGCTGGACGACGTGCGGTCACGCCGGGCGGGCCTGAAGGCGGCGCTCAGCGCCCTCGAGCTGGCGCTGGCCGCGCCGTTCGCGAACCGGGCCGAGTGGGTCATGCACGTGCGGGACTCGCTGGACGCCGTCCACGACGTGTGGACACGCCACATCGTGGAAACGGAGGCGCCGGGCGCGTTCCTCGACGAGCTCGTCACCGAGGCGCCGAGATTGGCGACCCCGGCCTCGCGTCTGCGCCGCGAGCACAGCGACATCCTCGCGACGATCGTGCGCGCGGAGAAGCGCCTCGTGACACCGGAGACCGACGTGGATGGCTACGTCGCGTGGGCCGAGGATCTGCGCGTCGAGCTCACCGCGCTGCTCGCGGCGCTGGCCCGGCACCGCCAGCGCGGCGCCGACCTCGTGTACGAGGCGTACGCGGTCGACCTCGGCGGCGGGTAGACACCGGTCAACGCGAGCTACGCCGCGTCGTCGCCTTCGCCATCCTCGTCTTCGTAGAGCGCTTCGCCGCGGCGCAGGCGCGCCGCGATGCGAACGACGGTCGGGAGCTCGCGGCGTGTCGGCGTGTGCGCGGCGAGGAACCGCGCGACGCCGACGAGGATGAGCGCCGATTCCTCGGAGCCGTCGGGCCACGCCATCGCCTGGCGCACTCCGGCTTCGACGGTCTGGAACCAGTGGAACCCGGCGTCCTCGACGAGCAGCGCGCGACCGAGCGCGGCGATCAGCTCGGCTCGGGAACCGCCTGCCTTCAAGTACCCGTAGGCCTCGTTCGCGGCCTCGTCGACCATTCCCTGCGCGTCGAAGCAGCGGTTCATCGCCTCGACGCTGCCGCTCGTCGTCTGCGGGAGGCGCGCCGCCGGCACGTTGAGGAAGCGGTCGAGATAGATGCGCAGCGCCGCGTGCACGGCTGCGCGCCGCAGCTCGGGGGTCGGGTTGCGGCTCATCGCCTGGTGCAATGCGTTCGCGGCCGTGAACGAGTGGTGCACCGTGTCCCAGTCGGCGTGGTCGTTGCGGGTGTGGAAGCGCACGATGCGCAAGGCCGCCGCGTACGCGAGCGCGCGCCCCAGCTCCTCGTCGGTTGCTCCCGACAATCGTGCGTCGACGAGCGCGTCGGCGACCGCGAGCGGCTCGTCGGCGAGAAGCTGCCACGCGATCGCGCCGACGTCGATTCCCGCCGGCCGCGCCGGGCCAGGACCCTGGATCCGCGCCGCGGTCTCGGCCGCCAGCGCGACGAGGTCGTGCGGATGACGCCATTCCGAGAACTCCTCGGACCGCTGCGCGCGCGTGGTCTGCCCGACGAGCGTCGGCAACACCTGGCCCGCGGCAGCGAGTCCGAGGAGGTCGAGCGCTTCGAACGCCTTGTTCGTGAAGTCGATCGTGTGACCGCCGTCGACGAACACGTGGTCGGCGACCGCGGCGAACATCGTCGCTTCGACGGCGGCCAGGTTCGAAGGGTCGGTCAGCGCGGTCTCGAGCGTGCGCTCGGCCGAATCGCCGGAGCGGGTGTCGACGAAACGCCGGTACCACGCCGCGAGGCGTGCCATCGGTACCGCTTGGGTCGGCAGGGGTCCGACGGGGAAGCGCGGCGCCCGGTTGCCGGTGTCGTTGGCCACGAACGCCAAGCCGTGCACGAGCGCGAGCGCGCGGTCGTCGCCGTCGAGGTGGGGGAAGAGGTTGGCCATCGCGATCAGCACGGTGAGGCCCGCGCCCCATCCCGCGCCCCGGTAGGTCGTGCCGAAGTCGACGCCGGTTCTCACGATGTCGGCCGGGCTGACGCCCGCGTCAAGCAGGCCGAGGACCGACTTGGCCACGACCAGCGTGATCCCCTCCTCGAGACCGTTGCGCAGACGCGTCTGCAAGTGGCCGATCGGATCGTCGTCGGCGCGGGCCTCGACGAACACGTCACCGTCGCGCACCACCGTCGCGAAGCCACGCGCGTCGTCGGCCCACATGTCGAGCGTGCATCCCGACACGAGATCGAAGCGCGCGTGATGCCAGTGGCAGGTGACGAGCCCCGCCTCGACCGTGCCCTGATGGAGCGGGAAGCCCAGGTGCGGACAGCGGTCCTCGATCGCGTACGCGGCGCCCTCGTGCCAGAACACGACCACGGGCACCGAGCCGACCTTGGTGACCAGCCGGCCCGCCTCCTGCAGCTCGGCCAGAGTCCCGGCCCGCGCGGCGGCGACCGGATTCGCCTGTTCGATCATCCGAACCCTTTCTGCAAGTGTTCTGTTGCGATAATCTAACTCGCGATGGACGACGTCAAGACGCTCACCCAGATTCCCGCCCAGAACCTCGAACCGAACGTCCAGCCGGCGCACCTCGAACCGGCGAATCTCGAAGCGGCGAATCTCGGGCCGACCAAGCGCCGGATCGTCGAGCGGCTGAAGCGCGCCGACGCGAAGGTGTCCGACCTCGCGCGGATGCTCGACATGACCGAGGCGGGCGTGCGCCAACACCTCGACTCGCTCGCCGATCACGGTCTCGTGGTCTCGCGCACCGGCCCGGTCGAGGGTCGGGGCCGGCCGCCGACCGTCTGGGCGCTCACCGACCTCGCCGAGGATCTTTTTCCCGATCGCCACGACGACCTGACCGTCGAGTTGATCACCGCGGTGCGCACCGCGCTCGGCGACGAGGGTCTCGCGCGGGTCATCGATGCGCGTGGCGAAGTGCAGCGCGCCGCGTACGCGCGCGCGGTGCCCAAGCGGGGCGCGCTGCGCACGCGGGTCGAGGCACTCGCGGGCATTCGGGCCGAGGAGGGTTACGTGGCCGAGGTGGTCGACGATCCCGACGGCCGGGGTATGTTGCTCATCGAGCACCACTGCCCGATCTGCACCGCGGCGGCCGCGTGTCCCGGGTTGTGTGGCTCGGAGCTCGCGCTGTTCCGCGAGGTGCTGGGTCCACAGGTGACCGTCGAGCGCACGCAGCACATCATCGCCGGCGATCGTCGTTGCACCTACCGGATCGAGCCGGTTGCGAAGCGGCCGGCTACGCGCTGACGCGTTCCGGGACGGGGGTGCGTGACCGGCGCGCCAGGTAGACGAGAAGCGCGACGCAGAGGAAGCCGTAGGAGTCCTTCAGGAACGCGGCGAAGAGGCCGGTTTTCAGCTCGTCGTGACCGAAGTAGGGCAGACGGGCGACGAAAAGCGCGGCGACGAGGAACGCAATCGCTACCCGCGCGCGGTTGCGCCCGGCGCCGATGATGACGGCCATCGCGGGGACGACCCACACCAGATGGTGGATCCACGAGATCGGCGACACGAGCACGCTCACCAGACCGGTGATCGCAACCGCGCGCAGCTCGTCGCCGGCGCGGCTCGCTTCCACCGCCGCGCGGAGCCCGTAGACGAGCACGACGACGACCGCCACGAGCCAGAGCCCGCGCCACGGCCCCCCGATCGCGCGCTGCAGGATGCCTTCGAGCGACTGGTTCGTGAAGAAGCTCGGACTCGTCGGCTCGAAGATCTTCGAGTGGAAGAAGTCCCACGAGTCGGCGGGCGTCACGACGAAGCCGACCAGTGTGAGCGCGCCGAAGGTCGCGGTGGCGACACCCGCCGCGCGCCGGCGGCCCGACAACCACAGGTAGGGGATGAAGATCGCGGGAACGAGCTTCACGGCGGCCGCCAGGCCGACCAGCGCGCCGCGCGGCCAGCGCGGATGCTCGACCATGCAGTCGAAGATGCAACATGCCATCAGCGGTATCCCGACCTGCCCGAACCGCAGATGGTCCTCGACCGGTGAGAGGGCCGCGACGGCCAAGAGGGTGAGCACGAGGGCAAGCGGAGCCGCGCGGCCGAAGCGGCGGACGAGGGGAGCGAAGCACACGCGCACGACCGCCGCGAGGACGAGGACGGTGACCGCGGTCCAGGCCAGGTTCGCGGTCTTCTCGGTGACCCACGAGAACGGCGCGGCGAGCAGTGCCGCGAACGGCGGGTAGATGAACGGGAGCGGCAGCCGCAGCTGGTCGTGCACGTACGAGCCGAACACGGAGTGGTGGTGCACGACGGCTCGCCCCGCGGCGCGATACACGGCGAGATCCTCGAGATCCCACTTGCGCACGTACGGGTGGAGCATCCACATCGCGCCGAGCACGCCGCCGGCGACGAGGGTCAACGCGCCGAGGGTGAGGACCGCGGCAGGGACGCTCCCGGTCGCGGTCGGGCGCGGGGTCTCGACCGTGCTCACGGCCGGGCAGCCTAGGCGTGGAGATCT
>JAUZEM010000229.1 GCA_030839005.1 Actinomycetota bacterium
GCTCGCGCTTCGCGGCGACCGGATCTGGATCGGCAACCCGATCGACGCGTTCACGCCGCGCGACCAGTTTCTCTACCTCGAGTGGTTGCGCGGCCGGCCGGACGGCGACCAGGTGCTGAGGGGGCCGTCCAGGGTCGTGCTCGCCGAGCGCGGCAGCCTGGCGCAGCGCAGGCTCGCGCTCTCAGGGGACTTCCGCGAGCTCGCGCGCGACGCGCACGCGGTGCTCTACACGCGTCGCATCAAGTAACAGAGCGCGTGAGCGTGCCCGGTCACCGCCGGCTTGGCGTGCTGCTGTGCCGGCGCGGTCGCTGCATGCGCCCCGTGTGCGAAGACGAAGAACGCGACGGCGGCAAATCCCTGCGCCGCGACGACCCGGCGGCGACGATGCTCCTCGTTCATCCCTCTACGTCCAGTCGAAGTAGTTGACCCGGCTCGATCCCGACTCTCGCGGCTTCTCCGGCTGCGAGCTCGAGCACTGCGCGTGACCGCCTGGCCGCGGCTGTGCGCCACGGCCTGACATCCGCGGCGACGCGGACGACGCGGCGTTCGCCGTCGAGAAAGACGGCGTCGATCGGAAAACGCATGAAGGCTGTGTGAATGGAGCCCGCGGGCTGTAGCAGCAGGCCCTCACCCTGCGCGAGGCTGCTGCGACCAAGCAGGCCGCGCATGCGCGAGTACGGATTGCGCGCAAGCGTGCAGCGCTCGCACACGACGGTCCCGTTCTCGTTTCGGAGCTTCGCTTCCATCGCACAGCACCTCTGAATCGTCCCCACCGAGGCGCCGGAGCCGCATACGCGGCGCTTGTAATCACTCGATCGTCATGTTCGCGCAGTTCCGATGTCACCTATTTGGGGAGTTCGGCAAACGAATCCCCGTTCGGGGGATCGGCAAATAGCCGTGGCGTTCGATGATTGCGACATCGAACGCACATATGGCGGCATGCGGCCACGCCAACGTCCTGGAGGAATCCATTCGTGGCCGAAAACGCCGCCGAGTCGCAGAAGTTCGAACACCGCGCAGATGCGTCTCGTCCCTCCAGCCGGCTTCGGCCGGTTGCGTCGACCTTCGTAATTGTCGACTGCTCGAAAGGAGGTGAACTCAAATGACGTTCGCCGCATGGTTTGAGTATGTCCGCGCCAACTGGCGGAAGGAGGACGGCCAGACGATGGCTGAGTACGGCGTTGTTCTCGCCGTGATCACGCTCGGAATCGTCGCAACGCTCGTCCTGCTCGCCGGGGGCATCAATGGCGCCCTGAACTCCGTGATCAGCAAGCTCTAAGACGCACGCCGTTCTACCGACTAGAGGGGGAAAAGTTGCCGCACCCGATCCACAAGCTCGCAGCGGAAGACGCTCAGACGATGGCGGAGTACGTCGTCGTCCTCGGTGTCATCACGCTGGCCATCGTCGCGACGTTCACGGCGATGTCGGGATCGATTCAGACGGTCCTCGAGCGGATCGTAGGCCTCTTTTCCTGAAGCTCCGTGCGGGATCGGGCCCGGTTCTCGGGCCCGATCCCGTCGGAACAAAACCAGTGACCGAATGAGATGACCAGATGAACAGACGAGCACACATCAGAAACGAGAAGGGACAGACGATGGTGGAGTTCACCCTCGTGCTTCCTGTGCTGCTCGTCGTCCTGTTCGGGATCATCCAGTTCGGGATCGTGTTCAGCAACTACGTCGCGCTCACGGACGCAGTCCGCGCCGGCGCGCGCACAGCAGCAGTTTCCCGCTCGGCGATCGACCCGGTCGGAGACACGAAGGCCCGGGTCATAAACGCGTCGGGTGATCTCAAGACAGCCGACGTCACGCCGACTGTCACGCCGGGTCCATTGGGATGGACTCACGGCGAGGACGTCACCGTCAAGGCGACGTATCCGTACTCGATCAGCCTGCTCGGCATCGTTGTCGCGTCAGGAAATCTCACAAGCTCGACAACCGAGCGCATCGAATAATCCGGATTGCGAGGGGGAACATGAACACCACGAACAGACTTTGGCAGGTCGTGGCCGCAGCCGGATTGGCGCTGCTCGCCGTGCTCCTGACGACGTTCTACGTCACGAACTACAAGCGCCACGTGCAGCACAGCGAGGCGCAGGTGAGCGTCGTGCTCGCCGCGAAGGACATCCCGGCCGACACACCCGGCTCGGAGCTCCTGTCCGGCAAGTGGCTCACGAAGCAGACCGTTCCGCGGCGCGAGGTCGTGCCGGGCGCGATCTCGAGCCCCGAGCAGCTTCGGACCTTGATCGCGACGCAGCCCATCTACGCCGGCGAGCAGGTGACCGCCCGGCGCTTCGGCACCCCGGCGGAGCGCGGAGTTCGCGCTCAGATCAAGGGAACGCAGCGCGCGGTCCAGGTCGAGGGTGACGCCTTCCAGTTGATGGCGGGCACGCTCCGGGTCGGCGATCACGTCGACATCGTCGGCGGCTGGGAGAAGCCGAGTCCGACTTCCGGTTCTTCGGGCACGACCGCGAGCGTCGACTCTGGCGACGGCCGTGTTGCTCGGGTCTTCATCCGCGACGCACTCGTGCTCGCCGCGCCCGGCGGGCTCGGCAAGGGCGGCGTCGGCTCGAGTGGCGGCTTGTCCGTGCAGCTCCGCCTCACCGACGCGCAGTCACAGAGGCTCGAGTGGATGGTCGCGCACGGCAAGGACTGGCGGGTCGAGATTCGACCGGCAGCCGACGCCGCGAACAGCCCGCGCTGGCATGACGACGGCCAAACGCTACTGAAGGACGGAGCTGGTATCCGATGAGTGACGCAATCCGCATCTATCTGACAGGCAGCTGCGAGGGCTTCGACAAGCTCGCCGAAGCTCTCGC
>JAUZEM010000258.1 GCA_030839005.1 Actinomycetota bacterium
GGCCGACCATCGCATCGCGGCCTGGAAGATCTACACCCATGCGCCCGGGCGCGGCTGGTATCTCGATGACCATGACGGTGCCGCGCCGCAAGTCGGTAACGCGTTCCTCGAGAAGGTGAAGTCGATCGGCCCGCGGATCGTATGCGTGCACAAGGGCTTCGGCGGTGGGAGCGCGTTCGCGTCTCCCGTCGACATCGGTCCCGCCGCGAGGGCCCACCCCGAGATCGCGTTCGTCGTGTACCACTCGGGTTACGAGGCCGGGAACCGTGAGGGTCCGTACGTTGCCGACGGGCGCGGTGTCGACCGGCTCGTCCGCTCGCTCGCCGACGCCGGGGTGGGCCCCGGCCGCAACGTCTACGCCGAGTTGGGTTCGACCTGGTTCAACGTGATGCGCGATCCCGATCAGGCTGCGCACACGCTCGGCGTGCTTCTCCGCGCGGTCGGGCCCGGCAATGTGCTCTGGGGTACGGACTCGATTTGGTACGGCTCCCCCCAGGTCCAGATCGACGCGTTTCGCGCGTTCGAGATCACCCCCGAATACCAAGAGACCCATGGCTACCCCGCGCTCACTCCGGAACTGAAGCGCAAGATCCTCGGTCCCAACGCCGCGCGCCTCTACGGTGTCACGCCGCCCGTGAACGACTGTCGATTCAGCCCGAGCGACCTTCAAAAAGCCCGCGAAGCGCTGCCGTCCCGACCGGCCTCATATGGACCTCGCACCGTCGAAGCCGTACGCGTCCTCGCACGCGAACACGGCTGGATCGGCTTCTAACTCCTCCGCGACACCGGGACAGTGAGCGCAATCGCGTAGCCCTTCTCGACGCTGCCGGTGACCGCGGCGAGCTCGTGCACGCCGCCGTCATCGGCGAAGACGCTGTCGGTTTCGAGTGATGTCCGGCCGAGGTTCGGGATGCTCTGCTCGTATCCCGCGGATGCGAACACCGCGTTGCACGCGTCTGCGGGTAGCGCGATCTGTGACGTCGCGATCTGCTCGCCTCCGCTGGTGGCGTCGTCGAGGCTCGCGTACACCTCGAAATGGATATGCGGCCACCGCCCCGAATAGCAGCCCGGAAAAATACTCACGAACGTGACCACGCCGGTAGCGTCCGATTCCTGTACGCCGCGCAAATAATTCTCCCCGGCGACGCCTTCGGAATAGAGCGAGTACCTGCCCTCACGGTCGCAATGCCATAGGTGCACCGCGGCGCCGGAAAGCGGCGTGCAACCGTTGCCGGCGCCGAGCAACGTGAGCCGGACCGTCGCCGGCGCTCCCTTTGCGATCCCCGCCGCCGAGCCGAAGCTCGATCTGATGTCCCTTCGGACGATGCCGCTTTCGGACAACGCGTTAGGCCCGTTGGACCCGTTCCCAGGGAACGGCCCGGCTGTTTCCTCCGGGATCGGCGAGCAACTCGCTTCGGTCGCCGTCGTGTCGGTGACGGTCCCTGACGAGCTCGAGCCCGATGTGTCCGCCGCGCCTGCGGTACTCACCGTCCCGCTCGACGCGGTTTGCTTCGACGACGTGCAGCCGGCGAGCGTGACGACTCCGGCGCCGGCGAGCAGTTTGAGCAGGTTCCGCCGGTGCATCAGGGGCGACCGATCGAAGAAGAGCCCGCGGTCGTGTTCCATCGCATAAACGATATGGCCCGTCTTGCTTCCCGGCCTGCCTGCGACAACTCTGGGCTCGACCGAACCGCGTAGGAGGATCCATGGCCGAGGACCAGTACGACGCAATCGTGGTGGGTGCGCGGTGTGCGGGCTCGCCCACGGCGATGCTTCTCGCCCGCAAGGGTCACAAAGTCCTCGTCGTCGACCGCGCCACCTTCCCGAGCGACACGCTCTCGACGCACGTCCTTCATCCGCCGGGGGTCGCAGGATTGAAGAGATGGGGCCTCCTCGATCGGCTGACGGCGACGGGATGTCCTCCGATCGACACGTACACCTTCGACTTCGGCCCGTTCACAATTTCGGGCGCCCCCGGCACCGAGGAGTCCCCGGTCGCGTATTGCCCTCGGCGGACCGTGCTCGACAAGCTGCTCGTCGACGCCGCTGCGGAGGCCGGGGCCGAGGTCCGCGAAGGGTTCACGGTCGAGGAGGCCGTCGTCGAGGATGGTCGTGTCATCGGTGTTCGAGGCCACAGCAAGGATGGTGGGTCCGTCACCGAACGCGCCCGGGTGGTTGTCGGAGCCGACGGCCGGTACTCACGCGTCGCACAAGCAGTCGATCCGGAGCCGTACAACGAGAAGCCTCAGATTCTCTGCGGCTATTACTCCTACTGGAGCAACCTGCCCGTCGAGGGCAAGTTCGAGGTATACATACGACCGGGACGTGGATGGGCGGCGGCGCCCACGCACGACGGCCTGACGCTCGTGGTCGCCGGTTGGCCGTTTGCAGAGTTCGAGGCCAACAAGAACGATGTCGAAGGGAACTACCTGAAGATGTTCGACCTGGCTCCCGAGTTCGCCGACCGAATGCGCGGCGCCAAACGGGAAGCGCGCTTTGCGGGGACGGCGGTCGAGAACTACTTCCGTAAGCCCTTCGGTCCCGGCTGGGCGTTGGTCGGCGACGCCGGCTACAACAAGGACTTCATCACCGCGCAGGGGATCAGCGACGCGTTCCGGGACGCCGAGCTGTGTGCCGGGGCGTTGGACGAATCGTTCTCGGGCGCGCGTTCGTTCGATGTCGCGATGGGCGAGTACCAATCAACGCGCGACGCGCACGTCTTGGCGATGTTCGAGTTCACGTGCCAGCTCGCGACGCTCGAGCCGCCGCCGCCCGAGCTGCAACAGGTGCTGGGTGCCGTGCACGGCAATCAGGATGCGATGGACGGGTTTGCGCGCGTCAACGCCGGAGTGACCTCACCCGCCGAGTTCTTCTCCGAAGAGAACGTGGGACGCATCTTCGCCGCGTCCCGATGAGCGCGCGAGCAGCTACCCGCGTGCCCAGCGCCGGTTGACGTCGACGTCGCCCGACGGGGGCGGCGCCGGGCGCAGGTCTCGGGCGCAGAACCGGGGCGGGAGCAGATAGCCGTCTTGGCGGCGTCGCAGCCGGTACGACGGCTGGGTGGCATCGCCGAGGACCTCGGCGATCTCGACACCGTCGATCCATTGGTCCCCGAACCGACAGCACACTGCGGACCCGATGTCGAAGGTGATCGCCGGCGATGCATCGACCTGCTCCTCTCCGCCGCCGATCGCGTGCGTTTCGTCACGCGGGGTGGCGAACACCGTCCCACCAAGAACCCGGGGACGCGTCGGGTCAGGCGCCGCGAGCTGCCGGCCAAGTCGGCCGATCGCTTCGGCGAGTGCGGGACGTTCGAGACGGTCAGCTTCGACTCGTTCTGCCAGCCGGGCGTACATCGACGCGACGTGCTCGAGCGCGGCCGAGACGTCAGCCGCCTGTGCCGCGAGCGCTTCGTGCCGCGCGCGGGCGGTGGCCTCGGCCGTCGCCTCCAACCGCCGCGCGCGTTCGACCTCGCCGCTCACCGTCGCCTTCAGCGCCGCGATGGTCTTGACCAGCACGGCCGTTTCTCCGGCATTCGCGTCCAGCCGCTTCAATGCAGCACGGAGCAGCTGTTCCGTTTCTTGGCGACTACGTCGACCGAACACCCAAGGCACCTCAGACTCACCGACCCGATAGCACGGTAACCGCCGTCCCCGGTCGCGTACAGTCGTCGGTACGACCCCCGGTGGAAGCTGTCGATCGCCTGCCGGCCCTACCAGCTTGCACCGAGCCCGGCGAAGTTCGCTTCGGTTGCCGCGGGACATGCGACCTTGCCGTAGTAGACACCGGAACTGGGACCGAGCGCGATGTCGGCCAGCGAGAAGGTCGTGCCCGACTTCGATACCTCCGAGACGCAGAACATGTCCTTGGTGCCGATGCTCGAGTCGCCGACCACGAGGGTGAGCTTGCCGCCCCAGTCGAGCGACGGTTCCAAGACCTTCATGTTGGCGGTGCTGCCGTCATATGTCGACGAATCGGTATAGGTGACCTTCTCGTTCGTGAGGGCGTTGCGGAGCTCGGACTGCACTGCGCGGTCCTGTGCGCGCTTGCGTGCGCCCAGGAACGTGGGAATGGCGATGGCTATCAAAATGGCAATGATGAGTACGACAACCATCAACTCGATAAGGGTGAAACCTTGCTGCACGTCTCGTCGACGCCGAGCAAGGAGATGGAAAGATTTCACTGGGTATGCCCCTTTCGGGCGCCGGGGACGTGTGCTTGATTCCTGCGCCAAAGGTGCGTCGGCCCTCAACGCTCCCGCCTTGAACGCTTCGCCGGGAGATGCGACGCAGCAACCGGCGCGGCCGACATCGAAGTCGAGATTGCCCGCATTTGTCTGGGCACGCCGGAACGCAGGAGCGGCCGCGCAATTAGAGTCGTCGCGGATGAGTTCGAACGCGGGCGGCTCACGTGCCGGCGACGGCGCGAGCCAAGCCTCGGCCGACGTGCGTCTCTCGCCCGACGCCGGAATACAGGCGTTTTCCGAGCCCTACCCTGGTATGCAGCGGGACGGGACCATGCGCCGTACGTATATCCCCGGCCGGGCGGTCGTTCACGTCTCAGCGGTAAAGGGCGACTGGGCGCAGGTGAGTGTCGATGGAGACATCGTCGGCTGGGTCGATGGTCGACAACTCCTGCCTCCGGTCTCGGGATCGATGGCCACGCCTGCCCGCGAGAGCCCCGTGCCGTCGCGCCTGTCACCGGACAGGAAGACGGTGCCGGTCGACGTGCTCGTCGGGGTGCTCGCGGGGCTGGGCGTTCTGGTCGGCGCGCTGATCGACTGGACACGGATCGTCGCTCTGAACTCGTTCAGGATCCCGGCGGCATTTCTGTTCGATCCGAAGACGACGTCACGGGACCCGCGTCTCGGCTACGTCCTGTTGGCGATCGGGCTGCTCGGTGTATGCGTTGCCTTCTTGCCTCGCGCACGGGGATGGCGTGTTGTGCTCGGTTTGCTGGCCCTCCTCGTGGGAGCGCTGTATTGCGCGCAAGTTGCGAGCCTGCTCTCCGATGGTGGCGCAAGGGTGTCCTTCACCGACTTCGTCGGCCCCGGACCCTGGTTGACGGGCATCGCCGGATTCGTCCTCGCAATCAGTCCGCTGCTGGGATCCACCGTCTGACCGAATGTCGTCGTTCTCCGGCGAGCGGAGCGTGGAGTCGACGCAAAAATAGAAATAGAGCGCGAGGTCCGTACCTGCGCTCGTGCATCCGTCGACTGTTCTCCGTCGCCCGTTCTCCGTTGCGACGTCTCACCGACTGCGGTTACGGCAATGCGACTACTTCTGGTTCTTGTTGGACTTGCGGGCCTTGCGCCTTTGCTTCTTCCCGGGAGGTCCGCCAGGACTTCCCGAGGGCGTGCTGGCATCGCCGGGCTTTTTCTGTTTCCCCATGGCCCCACAGTAGGCGAGCCCGCTCGTCCTCGGGTGTGGCGACCTCCCGGGCGCGCCGATCGTCGGCGTTCAGGTCACGCTTCCGGCGTGTGAGGTGTCGACGATGAGCAAGCTCGACGGGCAGTGATGCGACACCTTGTTGGGGACGCTGCCGAGCACGAAGCGACGTGCGCCGGCCATTCCGCGGTTGCCGACGACGATCAGATCGGCCTCGGCGTCCGTCGCGACTTTGATCAGCGCATCCGCGGCGTCACCCGCGACATAATGCGCTTCGGAAGCCACGCCGACGCGGGCGGCCTGCGCCACGGCCTCCTCACAGATCCTGTGGCTCTCGGCGAGGATGGCCTCGTCCGACTCCACCACGTTGGGCACGACGCCGACTTCGAACGCGGCCGCGAGATGGTACGCACTCGAGAGCTTGTGCCCGTGGACGACGTGCAGGGTCGCACCGGTCAAGCGCGCCAGCTCGATGGCGGCACCGACGGCGATTTGCGCGCCCGCCGACCCGTCGGTTCCAACAACGATCTTCGTGTACATCGCTTCTCTCCCCGCGGTTTGGCGGCGCAATCGACCAGGTTCTAGCACGTCGTCGAGTGCATGACGCGTGCGTGCCGGGTGAGCGCGCCAAAGGCTCAAGACCCGGCGACATCCGGGCAGCGGTTGATGTCGGCGACGCCTCGTCGGCACAGTTGGGGGTTGAGAGCGGCGAACAGGCCCCACGCGTTCGCGGCGCCGGGCACGACCCAGGCGTGCAGCATCCACATGTCGGCGCCGTTCAGATAAACGCCGTCGCACAGGAGTGGAGATCTCACGTTCTCGCGTTGGAGCAGTCCGGTGCGGTCGAAGCACAGACCGAAGTGTCGGTGCCATTTGTCAGCCGGCCCTGCGAACCCAACCGGCCCGGCAGGGTCTGTCGTTCGCACCCAGTACGAGAAACCGACAAGTTGCGTTTCGCCGAGGCGAGGGCCGTAGAGGAGCATGG
>JAUZEM010000268.1 GCA_030839005.1 Actinomycetota bacterium
GAGCTCGAGCGGGTGAACACTTCGGCCGCGACGTTCGACCCCAAGAAGCTCGAATGGCTGAACGGAGAGCACATCCGGGCCATGCCGCTGCCCGATCTCGTGTCCGCCGTGCTGCCGTTCGCGCGGACGCGTTACGGCGCGCGGCTCGATATCCCGCGTTTCGAGGCCGCGGTCCGGCTGGCACAGCTACGCGCGACGACGCTCGTGCAGATCGCCGACCAGATGGCGTTTCTCTTCACGCCCGACGACCAGCTGGAGTTCGATCCCGCATCGTGGGAGAAGCTGACCAAGGTCGAGAACGCGGCCGCGATCCTGGATGCCGTCATCGAGTTCGTGCGCGATTGCGACTGGACCCCCGAGATCGATCCGCGGCCCGCGATCGAAGCACTCGGCGTCAAACCCGGCAAGGTCATGCACGTCCTGTACACCGCGATCGAGGGTCGCAGCCAAGGCTTGCCGCTGTTCGACTCGATCAGCTTGTTGCGCCGCGAGTCGGCCCTCGCCCGTCTGCGGGCGGCTCGCGCCCGCCTGTGAGGCGCGCCCTCAAGGTCTCGCGACGCGCCGCCATCGTGCTGTTCGCCGTAGTGCTCGCGTATCTCTCCGTCGTGTTCGTGCAGGTGTGGTTGGCGGCGCGACGAGACGACGCCCGTCCATCCGACGCGATCATCGTGCTCGGTGCGGCCGAGTTCGACGGTCGTCCGTCGAAGATCCTCGCGGCGCGGCTCGATCACGCCATCGACCTGTACCGCCGCGGTATCGCGCCCGTCGTCGTGGTAACGGGCGGCCGGCAACCGGGCGACCGGTTCACGGAAGCGAGCGTCGGTGCGAGTTATCTTCACGATCACCAAGTCCCCGAGCGCGCGATCTTGCGGGAGACGACCGGTCGGTCGTCGTGGCAGTCGCTCGCCGCGGCGGCACGCTTCTTGAAGCAGCGCAATCTCATGCGCGTCGTGCTCGTCTCCGATCCGTACCATTCGGCGCGCGTCGAAGACGTTGCGCACGACGTCGGGTTGCAAGCGGCGACGTCGCCCACCCGTACGAGCCCCATCAAGGGTGCCGGCGAATGGCGGCGGTTCGGCACCGAGACCATTCGTGTGGCGGCGGGGCGGATCTTCGGGTACGGCCGCCTCGACCGGCATCGCGAGGTCGAGAGGCTCGTACCGGGACTCGCTACAATGTGCCCTCCGTTGCGACGGCCGAGTCGGCGTCGAAACGGCACCCATTCGGGGGTGGTGTAATCGGCAACACGGCAGGTTCTGGTCCTGTAGTTGGGGGTTCAATTCCTCCCCCCCGAGCGCAGCCGGAGACTTGCCCCGTTCGTCTAGCGGCCCAGGACGCCAGGTTCTCATCCTGGTAACACGGGTTCAAATCCCGTACGGGGTGCCATGTGGCCCGAGCAAATGCCGCTCGGGCCACATTTCTTTTCCGGACGCGTTCTCGGCGCGCGCGGTCACGCTGTGCGCGCATCAAGCGGACTGCGCGTGCAGTGGCAGTGGCGCGTCTCCGTCAAGACCGCGTCACCGCGCGCGCCCCGTCGACTTGCCGCGCGATCGACGCGACCTCCGTCATTGCGCGACGCGTATCTCGCTGTCGCGCACGATGAGCGTGCACGGCAAACCGACGAGTGAAAGTGGATCGCGCGCGACATAACTGCTGGTCACGATGTTGATGACCTCGCCGCGCTGTTCGCCGGACGTGATCGTGCACTCGAGCGCGACACCATCATCGCGTTGCTCGGCCCAGATGATGAACGCGTCGTACGTTCCGTCGCCGAGCATCGTCATGAGCGTCGCCGCGCGCCGATGCGCGCGATCTCCGAGCAACGCGCACGCGCGTCTCCGCGCATCCGACGATCTTGGCAGAAGTCGCGCAACGAGTGGTGGATACCACGCGCGTTGCGTGAGAAATGCTTGACGTATCTGGGTGAATACGTTCTCATAACACGAACACACACGCAGTGCGTGGAGGTCTTACGTGAACAAAGGCGAACTCGTCGACGCGATCGCGACCGACGCGAACATCAGCAAGACGGATGCCGAGAGCGCGCTCAACGCGTTCATCAACTCCGTTCAATCTGCGATCACCTCGGGCGAGAAGGTGACGCTCCCGGGTTTTGGGACGTTCTCGCCGGCGTTGCGCAAAGCGCGTACTGGAATGGATCCGCGCACCCGGGCGCCGGTGCAGATCCCCGAGCGCAAGAGCGCGAAGTTCTCCGTGGGCTCGAAGTTCAAAGCCCAGGTGCAAGGGTCCTGATCGCGTAGGGCGTGGGGTCGCACTCCCTCGCGCACCGAATGACCTATGAAGTTCGAACTTCCTCGAGTGAGAGCTCTCAGGAAAGGTGGTGACCGTGCCTCCGGCTAAAAAGGCAACGAAGAGAAGGGCTGCCAAGAAGGCTCCGGCCAAGCGCAAGGCCGCGAAGAAGGCGCCCGCGAAGCGGAAAGCGACCAAGAAGCGGACCGCGAAGAAGGCTCCGGCCAAGCGCAAGGCGGCCAAGAAGAAGGCTCCGGCCAAGCGCAAGGCGGCCAAGAAGACCGTCAAGCGCAAGGCTGCGAAGAGAAAAGCTCCGGCCAAGCGCAAGGCGGCGAAGAAGAAGGCGCCCGCCAAGAAGCGCCGCAAGGCCGCGAAGAAGGCGCCGGCGAAGCGTGCCGTGCGTCGCACGACGCGTAAGCGCGCAGCGAAGAAATAACAACGCTGCGGACGTCTCGAAGAAGGACCCGGGCAACCGGGTCCTTCTTCGCGTTGACGCGACGCTCGCGTTCTTCATGGGTCGACTCCACGCTCCGCTCCCCTCCGGTCGCTGCGCTGTCGTCTCCCTACAGGTCGTCGATGCGCGCGAAGGATTCCGCGGCGCGCAGCCCGGCGCGCAAACCGGCGGTCCGGGCTTCGACTCGTTGCTTCGCGGCGAACACCGCGCGCTGGTCGTCGGGTCGCTCGTCGATCTGCATCGTGGAGCGCCATTGGCTCCGATGCGCGAGCAACGCGTCGATCTTGCGATCGACGTAGCCGTCGACGTTCTCGACGTGATCGACCTGGCCCGGCTCGAAGCACAGCAGGGTTGCCGGCCGGTGGGGTGCGACACCTTGCTCGGGAAAGAAGAGTGGGTCGCGCGCGGCAACGATGCCTGCGGTGACGAGCAGTCCCGCGTGGTAGTGGTCGGGATGGATCCGATACGGCTGCCAGGGGTCGTGTCCGAGCACGACGTCGGGGCGAGCCTGGCGGATCACCCGGCAGATCGCGGCGCGCGGCGCGAGCGCACTGTCGAGCTCGCCGTCGACGTAACGCAGGAACACGACGTCGACGGCTCCGAGGATCGCGGCGGCGTCACGTTGTTCCTCCTCGCGCTTCGCGATCAGCGCGGCGAGGTCGGCGTCACCGTCCCAGGTTCCCTTGGAA
Organism: Actinomycetota bacterium; assembly: GCA_030839005.1. Classification (GTDB taxonomy): domain Bacteria; phylum Actinomycetota; class Acidimicrobiia; order IMCC26256; family PALSA-610; genus PALSA-610. The sequence continues at coordinate 3,394 of JAUZEM010000268.1, forward strand.
CCATCGGTGCACACGCAGATGGTCACATGCGTGCCGGCGGCGGCCCATTTTGCGAGCGTCGCACCGCACCCGAATTCGACATCGTCGGCGTGGGCGCCGATCGCGAGCGCTCGGCGCGGGACCGGGAGGTCGACCGCGATTGTCATTTCGTGGGCGTGGGCGTGGGCGCCGAGGTCGACCGGAGCGCATCGAGCGCATCGAGCGCGGCGAGGTCGGCGGCGGTATCGACATCGAACGCCAACGCGGCGTCGCGCAAGATCCGGACGGTCAGCGATCGACGGGCAGCCTCGCGGGCGTGGCGCGCCGCCGAATCGGGGCCGTAGGCGAAGGTGAACGGCACGCGGCTCGGGAGCGAGAGCACCGGAGTGCCGTCATTGCGATGGTCGGGCACGATCACCGCGACGGGTGCGTCGCCGTCGGTGAGGACCGCGTCGAACGATCGGGCGAGCGGGAGATCGGCATGGACGACGGCGTAGCGCGAGAGCGCTCGGCTGATCGCCCAGGACCGGCCGGCCGCGGCGGCGGCATCGAGCGAACCGGGGTCGTCGATGACGTCATGGCCACGTTTGCGGGCCCATGCGACCACTTCGGTCGAGCTCGAGACCACTGCCACCGGACGAGCGCCGGCCGCGTTCACGACGCACTCCGCCATCGAACGCGCGAGCGTCTCGCGCTCGTGTTCCGAGAGCGCCGCGGCGAGCCGCGCCTTGCCCAAGGTGAACGACCGGAGCGGGACGACGATCCCCGCGTCGTCTTGGGATCGACTCGGCATGGGCTGCGTATGCTACCGACCGTGGACGCGGTGTATCCCGCCGCGAAGGCGGTGTTCTGGCCCTGGTTGCGCTTCGGCTTGCGCTGGACGATCGAAGGCGAGTCGAACATGCCTACGCACGGCCCGACCATCCTTGCGAGCAATCACGTGTCGTATCTCGACCCGCTCACTCTGGCGTGGGTGGCCGGTCGGCGCGCGCGCCGTGTCCGCTTCCTCGCCAAGGCGGAGCTCTTCAAGAATCCGGCTCTCGGCCCGCTGTTGCGAGCGGCGCACCAGATCCCGGTGCGCCGGGGAACCATTGAATCTGCCGGTGCCCTCTCCGCAGCCGTCGTTGCGCTGGAGAAGGGCGAATGCATCGCGGTGTTCCCGGAGGGCACGATCTCCGAGGATCTGGAACCCATGCGCGGGAAGTCGGGAACCGCCCGGCTCGCGCAGGAGTCCGGCGTTGCGGTCGTCCCCGTCGGCCTCTGGGGAACGCACCGAATGTTGACGAAAGGGCGCAGGCCCCACTTGTCATGGGGCGTCGCGCAGGTCGCGGTCGTCGGCGAGCCGGTGCACGTCGCCGAAGGTGAGCGCGTGCGGGACGCGACGCTGCGCATCATGGATGCGATCACCGGGTGCGTCGCGCGGGCGCGCGCGATCTACCCGCAACGGCCCGCGGCCGGAGACGACTCGTGGTGGTGGCGCGATCCGGAGACCGCAACCGCGCACCGGAGGCCCGCGTGACGCGCGTCGCGGTGATCGGCGCGGGGTCGTGGGGAACTGCGGTCGCGGCGATCGCGGCCGGGAACGTTGCGACGACCTTGTGGGCGCGTCGGCCCGAGCTCGCAGAACGGATCCGCGACGCGCACGAGAATCCGACGTACCTGCCGGGCATCGTGTTGCCGAGCCGTCTGCACGCGACCGCTTCGCTCGAGGAGGCTTGCACCGGTGCCGATGTGCTCGTGCTCGGCGTGCCGTCGCACGGGCTGCGGGCGGTGCTCGGCGAGGCGCGCCCCTTCATCGGGCCGCGCGTCCCCGTGGTGAGCCTGGCCAAGGGGATCGAGCAGGGGACGCTCGCGCGCATGACGGAGGTCTCATGCGACGTCCTCGCGGGGCACGAGCCCGCATGCGTGGGCGTGCTGACCGGCCCGAATCTCGCGCGCGAGGTGGCAGCCGGTCAGCCGACTGCGTCGGTCGTGGCGATGGCAGACCCGACGATCGCGCAGGAGATGCAACAACTGTTCTTCGCTCCGTCGTTGCGCGTGTACACGAACCCGGATGTCGTCGGTTGCGAGATGGCGGGCGCGCTGAAGAACGTGCTCGCCATTGGCGCCGGCATCGCCGACGGCCTCGGGTACGGCGACAACACCAAGGCCGCGCTGATGACACGCGGTCTCGCCGAGCTGGCGCGGCTGGGCGCCGCGATGGGGGGCGATCCGATGACCTTCGCCGGGCTCGCCGGTATGGGCGACCTCATCGCAACGTGCAGCAGCCCCCAGAGCCGCAACCGACACGTCGGAGTCGAGCTCGGCAAGGGTCGTGCCCTCGACGACATCGTCAACGAGATGAACATGGTCGCGGAAGGCGTGAAGACGACGGCGGCCGTCCTCGAGCTCGCCGCACGTCATGGAGTCGAGATGCCGCTCGCGTCGTTCGTCCGCCGCGTGCTCCACGACGGCGCGCGTCCGGCTGATCTCGTGCCCGAGCTGATGCTGCGCAAGGCGAAACCCGAGCTCCACGGGATGCGGTGACGACTCCCGCGATGTTCGGTGTCGGCACACTGGCGACCGGGATCACCGCCGAGGTCGACGCGCTGGGCACCGTGCATCGGGGCTCGCTGCGGCTCGGATGGCGCATACGCAGCGGGGACGGATGGCTGGTGCCCGGTCGCGACCGGCCGGCGCACCGGACGCGACCGCACCCCGCGCCGGTCGCGCACACCACGTTGCGCCTCTCGGGCGGCGCCGCGATCGAGCGCGTCTATGCAGTTGGCGACGGTGACGGCGGCGTCGTCGTCGTCGAGGTCGAGAACGACTCTCCCGCCGCGATTGCCGTCGGCTTCGCGGTCGACGCGCCGGGCGTCGTCGCGGTCGGCGACGACGGAGTGCACGTCGACGGGAAACCCACCGTCGCGTTCACGCGCCGTCCGGGCGCGGTCGAAGACGGCGACGTCTTCGTGTACCCGGTTCCGCACCGGACAACGGTGCGGATCGCGCTCACCGACGCGGCGGTCGACGTGCGCGCGCTCCCCGATGCCGACGCCGTCGTT
>JAUZEM010000355.1 GCA_030839005.1 Actinomycetota bacterium
CCGTCGGCGGCGACGAGCCAATAGCCGTTCCCGGTGCGCGTGGCCTCCATACCGACCACTGGACGCTGCAACGGTCCTCGCGGCTCTCCTTGGTCGGCCGCGGCCCCGAACGCGAGCACCGACGAGCTGAACACGTGAAGGCAAGGTGCGTCGTGCAGCGCGGTCGCGTTCGCGGTCGCGCTCGTCGTCGTACACGTCTCGTCGAAGTACCACGGCGGGACACAAGTGACGACCCGGCACACGATCGGTCCGACACACGCCAGATCCTGGTTGCACTGTCCGTAGCGGAACTGGTTGCAACACGTGAACCGCTCGTCGCACGTACCCGACGCGCAGTGGCAGTTGCACATGACACAACCGGGGGCGCACGTCCCGCCGGCGTCGCACCCGCACGTGCCGCACGACGCGTTGCAGTCGATGTAGTAGCGCGGACCCGAATTACAGAACGACGAGTTGTCTGCCTTCCACCACCCCGCGGGAACGGAGCCGGTTGGGCACGTGTTCTTCCCACCGTTGACCGTGCAGCAGAAGGCGGTCCATCCCGAAGAGCACGACGCGTCGGGTCCGCACAGTGACGCATACGCGGAACCGGGCCGCAGGAGATACCGCAACGGATTGACCGCCAGTGCGGATCCGAACACGGCGGTCCGGACGAGGAAGCTACGGCGTGTGACCCCGCGACCGATGCGCCTCGTCAGACCCGCGAGAGCGCGGTCGCCGAGGCGCGTTCGCGGTTCGGCAATCGTCATGGTTCAATGTCCAAACCGGCGAGGACCGCGTTGACATCGGCGACGATGCGCGGCAGGTACGCGCGACTCCCCGCGACCACGTACAGACAGAACGGCCGGCCGCCGGCGGTGAAGAAATGTTGGCAGCCGAGCTGGCCGGGCAGCGGTCGCTGCAGGCGCCGGGAGCCGAACATGTCCGCGGTTACCCGCGGCACACCCTTCGACGCGAAGAGCGGCGCACCGAGGGATTCCGGTCCGTACTCGAACAGGACGACGAACACGTCGGGCGACCGCATTGCCGGAGTCACGCCACCACCGAAGTCGTCGCGCTGTTCCGGCAGGGCGAAGTTCGCAAGATGCACGACCGAACGGGTTCGCTCCACTGGGAATGAAACGCCCCGGCGTTGGATCCGCCCCTCCCAGCCCGGCGGGACCCCGAGCGCGAGACCATGGGCCGCGAGGCTCCTCACGTCGCCCGCACGACCGCGAGCGCGACCAAGGCCGCGGCGGCCACGCCCTGCACCGCAGTCGTCGCCCTCGCGACCCGCGGCCGCAACCCCTCGAGCCGGCGGACGAGCCCGAGCAGGGTCGAGGGATGGCGTACGCGGGCAGCAGCAAGGATCGGGAGGGCGCGGGCAAGACCGAAGATCGAACCGATCACAACGCCGGCGAGCGCACTTCCCGAGAGCAGCGCGCACGCGAACGCGACCCACGTTGCCGACGCGGAAACGATCGTCACGAGCGCGAAGCCGAGCTGCGCGCCGAATCCGGCGCCGTAGACCCACCCGCGGTACGTGACGAGCCAATTCTCGTCGACCTGCCGCCGCGGCCCGGGAACGCGCGTCCCGAAGGCGCGCGCGTCGAACAGGATGCCGGCGATCGCCAGCACCGCGACGACGGCGAGCGCGATGATCGGTAGCGCGACCGGCGCACCGACGAGCCCGAGGGTGCCGCCGAGGAACGCGCCCGCGACCGTCGAACCGATGATGTAGGCCACGACGGTCATCCAGTAGCGCTGGTTTCGCGACCGCTCCCCGAGCGGATTGATGCTCGCAAGCATCGACTCTCCTCAGGGTGACCAGGCGCTGCGCGCCGCAGCCAGGGCGGCGAGCACACACCCGACGGCGACGATCGGGTTGTTCACGCGCGCGAATCCTCGGCGATCTGCGCGGCGGTGCGGTACAGACTCGGATCTCCCGGCGCGACGCCCTGGGCAAGGAGCGCACGATCGATGCGAACCTCGCGCCCGTCGCCGTGCGAATCGTCGAGCGCCTGGCGCAGGAGGTTCTTCACCTGATCCCAATTCGCGCCGGTACCCTCACCGCGTACCCGGCCGTCCGGCCCGTCGACGAGCACGAAGTAGGGCGAGCCCGGTACGCGGTAGTCGGCCCAGGCCGCGCTCGACATCACAACCGGTAGGTGCGGCGGCGCCAGCCTCCGCAGCGCCGAGATGCTCTCCTCACCACCGTCCTTGGTGACGACGACGAGACGAATGTCCGCGGAGAGATCGAGGCCGCGCCCATCGGCGAACGCCTCCCAGAAACCCTGACATGTGAGACAGCCACTCGAGAGGAAGGCGAGCAGCGTGCGACGTCGGGCTCCGACGACCGAAACGTGCACCGCGTCGTCGCGCAGACCGGCGCCGTCGAGGTCGGCCGCCGCGGCGAAGGTCTCCGATCCGGGGGTGCGAAGATCGACGGGACGCGAAATCGCCGGACCCTCGCGATCGGCCGGGGCATCGGGGTCGAGTCCGGCACCGAGCGCGTGCAGGCGCCGCAGGATCTCGGCATGGCTCCGCAGCAGCCCGGCGACGAGCAAGGTGAGCAGCACGACGACCACCGTTTCGACGACCAGGATGGCGCTCGTCACGTCGGTGTCGCTCCTTTCTCGGCGGCGGCGAGATTCGGCAGCTCCTCGAGCGCGAGCACGGCGAGCTTCACGCAACACCCGACGAGGGCAACGAACATCCCGCCCGCGAGCCATCGCCCGGCGAGCTGCGCGAACGGCGGACCACCCGAAGCCGCGGCGATCGCGACGCCCACCGCGGCGACGTCGATCGCGACATGCGTGCGCGTCACAACCGCTTTCGTCGAGCCCAGGCACGCGCACGGCGTCGTCGGCGCCCGCACGAGCAGCCGGAGGGCGAACACCGTCAGCAGGAGGTAGCAGCCGGCGACCACGAACGCGACGCGCCCACCGAGCAATGCTCCCGCGCCACCGATACCCAGTTCGACGAGCCCGAACGCGACGACCGCCGAACGGGGCACATGCAGCCCCGCGGCACGGGTGGCGGCCCGTGCGGGCGCGGGACGCAGGACTTTGCCGGCGCCGGCGATCGCGAGCAACGCGCACGCGCCCAGAAAGGGGCCGGCCAGAGATCGAGCAACATCCGAACCGAGAATCACGTCCGCCAAACCCTACGAACCCGGCGCTCCGGCCGAGGGGATGGTGCTGTCGGGCGTTCGCATCCGCGCGACGATGGGTGCGCTGTGAACACCACTGCCCCCGTGACCCATGTCGAGCTGATCGCCAAGAACCGGCGCACGTCGTTGGTAATGCTCGCGACCGAGTTCCTGCTCATCGGGATCCTCGGCGCCGCGATCGGAATCCTCGTTTCCCGCTCGGTGCCGGCCGGGATACTCGTCGGCGCGAGTGTCGCCATCGTGGTCGACGCGCTCGGCTGGATGCTCGCGGTGCGCGCAACCATCGCCCTGACCCATGCGGTCGAGGTCACGCCCGGGCAGGCCAAGGTGCTGCACGACGTCGTCGAGGGCCTCTGCATCCGGACCGGCCTCCCGAAGCCTCGGGTGTACATCGTCGACGACCCGGCTCCCAACGCGTTCGCGTTCGGACGCTCACCGGCGAGCTCCGGAGTCGCGGTCACGACGGGACTCCTCAACCTCATGTCACGGCGAGAGCTCGAAGGCGTGCTCGCGCACGAGATGTCGCACATCCGCAACCGCGACGTCCAGGTGACGACCCTGGCGGTGACCACGGTCGGCATCCTCGTCGCGGTCGCGGAGATCGCCGCCCGCATGAGCTGGTTCGCCGACTGGGGCGACGACGACAACAACGGCGGCGCGATCGTTCTCATCGGCGTCGCCGCGCTCGCCGGCGCGCTCGCCTTCGGTGCGCGCATGCTCTCGCTCGCGATCTCCCGGCACCGTGAGGAGCTCGCCGACGTCAGCGCGGCCGAGCTCGTCTCCCCCGACGGCATCCGCAAGGCCCTCGAGAAGCTCGAAGCCGACCACACGGTGGTGCACCACGTGTCGCGCGCGACCGCGCACCTGTGGTTGGTGACGCCCCTGCGCGACCAGGGCAACGACCGGCACGCCAAGCTCAACAAGATGTTCGACTCGCACCCACCGCTCGACGAGCGCATCGCGATCCTGCGCAAGCTCGAGGGCCTCGATCCGAACGGGCGCGGCCCGGTCGACGAGACGATCACGGGCGTGCCCGTCGACCTCCATGCCATTGCCCAGTCGGCGGATCGGCGCGTGAGCCCCTCCGACTCCGCTTCCGCCGCGGCGACGGGCACGATCGCCACGGGAACCGACGCCGCGCCGGCGATGGTGCCCGTCGCCGGCAAGAGTCCACCCGGCTGGTACCGCACCGACGCGACGACGCTGCACTACTGGAACGGCACTGCTTTCACCGATTGGACCGCGACGTGGAACGGGACGCGTTGGGTCCAGGCCCGCGGGAACGGCTGATCGCATGGCTGTGCATTCCTACGAGGTGACGGCCCGTTCCTCCGCGCCGCCCGAGCGAATTTTCGCACTCCTTACCGATGCCACGAGCTGGCCGCGTTGGGCCGGACCGGTGATCGCTCAGGGGTCGTGGGTACGAGAAGGCGACCCTCCGCCCGGCGGGGTCGGCGCGATCCGCAAGCTCGGTCGCCGGCCGCTGTTCGGACGCGAAGAGATCGTCGCGTACGAGCCGCCGACCCATCACGCCTACACGATGTTGAGCGGGCAACCCGTGCGCAACTACCGCGCCGACGTCCGGCTCACACCCGACGGCGCGGGCACGCTCATCGTTTGGGGCGCGAGGTTCGAACCCCTGATTCCCGGCACCGGACGGCTGCTGAGCGCGTTCTATCGCCGGCTGATCGGCGGCTTCGCCCGCCGCGTCGCGGCGTACGCCGTATCTTGATCCGCGCGTCTCAGCGAGCGGCGTTTCAGCGAGCGGCGTCTCAGTGTGGTGCGCGCCACATCGTGGTGACGGCGGGGCGACCGTCGGCGACGAAGATCTCGCCGGTCGGCTCGAACCCCAGCCGCTGATAGCGCGCCAGGTTCGCCGGGTTGCTCGACTCGAGGTATGCGGGCATGTGCTCGTCGTCGATGCGTTCGAGATTCTCGGCGAGCAACGCCTCGCCGATGCCGTGCCCGCGGTGGTCGTCGTGCGTGCCGACGATGCTCAGGTAGTAGTGCGGTATGTCGTGCGGGTGGGCGGCGTCGAACCCGGCGAGCACCCGCAACACCGCGTTGCCGTGGTCGCCGCCGATGAGGTCACCGACGAGCCGGACGAGCTGCATCTCGTCGGCGGTGGTCAGCTCCGTCCCACCCGGCCGCGTCCACAGGGCGACCGACTCGCACGAACCGGTGACCCACGTCCAGTTGTCGTTGCGGAACGCGGCATCGACGAACACGCGCCACCAGATCCGGAACTGCGCCGGCCGTCGCGTCGCGTCGGCGAACGCCCAGCTCCACAACGGGTCGTTGTGGAACGCCGTCGCGATGGTCTCGGTGATCGCGTCCGCGTCTTCGGTGCGGGCGAGCCGGGCAGGCACGGACGCGACGGTATCCGCCCTACCCGGCGAGAACACTGGCCGCGACCAACTCCTCGAGGGCGCGGTCGTCCCACCACGAGATCTGCTGCACCTTGGCCCGGCGGAAGTAGAGCTGGATGTCGTATTCGACCGTGAAGCCGACGCCGCCGAACACTTGCTGTGCCATCGCCGTGACGTCACGGAACGTTGTGCACGCGAACAGCTTCGCCATGGGCGCGAGGCGGTCGATCGGCCGGTCGTTCGCCCGGGCCCACGCCGCCTCGAACACCAGCGTCTCGGCCCCGTCGACCGCGGTCGCGGCATCTGCCAGGTAGTGCGAGATCGCCTGGAACGCACCGAGCGGCTTGTCGAATTGCTCACGATCCTTTGCGTACTGCACGGTGATCTCGAGTGCGTACCGCGCGCCTCCGACCGCCTGCGCCGCCAACATGATGATCCCGTCGAGCAGCGTGTCGTGCCAGGCCGCCCAGCCCGACAACGCGGAACCGATGCGCGCCGAAGCCGGCACTCGCACTCCCGACAGCGTGACTTCGTACTGACAGTCGGACGCGAGGGTGACCTGCTGTTGCATCGTCACGCCCGCCCCGGAGGGGTCGACGAGGAACAGGTCGACGTCGGTGTCGGCATCGCCGGTACGCGCCAACACGATCATCGCCGTTGCCGCACCGGCGAACGGCACGTGCCACTTCACCCCGTCGAGCACGAACTCGTCGCCGTCGGCGACCGCGCGCGCCTGCACGCCGCGGGCGCCGAAACCGTTCCCGGGCTCCAACCAGGCGGTCGTGACGACCGCATCGCCCGACGCGATGCGCGGCAACCACGTTCGTTTCTGCTCGTCGCTCCCCGCGCGCAGCAACGCGCCACCGCCCATCACCGCGCTCACGAAGTGCGGCGACGGCGCGAGCGCGCGCCCGAGCTCCATGTACACGACCGCGCCCTCGAGCGCGCTCATCTCCGAGCCGCCGTATTCCGAGGGCAACATCAGACCGATCAGGTCGAGCTCCGCCATCTGCTTCCACAGCTCCGCCGGGAACCCAGTCGGGTCGTCCTCGAGCGCGCGCACCGTGTCGAGGTTCGCGTACGAGCTGCACACACCGCGCACCATCTCGCGCAGCATCTCCTGCTCTTCATTGAGGTCGAGGTCCATCCGTTCAGCTCCCTACGGTCGCCACTGGTCGCCGCGGCGGGTCCAGGGGTTGTCGTCGTCGGTGGTGGGCAGCGCGATGCGCGCGGTGCAATCGGTCATCAGCTCGCCGTCGACCGTGAGCCGGACCAGCACGGTTGCCCAACCACAGCCCGTCTCGTCGGTCTCGACCTGCTCGACCGTTCCCGCGAGCACCATCGTGTCGCCCGGGAACACGGAACCTTTCATGCGGAATTTCATACGCCCGAGCCGGCCCGTCGGCCCCGACCAGTCGGTGAGGAAACGCTCGAACCACGCCGCCTGGTTCGGCGTGTTCATGAAGATGTCCTTCGTTCCGTTGCGATTGACCGCGAAGTCGTAGTCGTGGTGCATCGGCCGCCAGTCGCGCGCCGCGAGCGCGCCGAGCACGATCGTCGTCGCGGTAACCGGATACGCGAGCTCGGGCAAGGCGTCGCCGACGTGCACGGCGGCGAGGGTGACCTTCGTCGTGGTCGCCGTCATGCCTCACCTCGTCTGTAGCCGAAGCCGGTATACGACTCGACGCCGACCAGCTCGTCCTTCTGGTTCAGGTACTCGACCTCGATCACCCAGAACCGCCCGGTGCCGAGCTTCGTGGTCTTCGGCCCGCTGACCGAGCGCAGGATCTGGCGCGTGCGCAGACGATCTCCGGGCCGAACCGGCTCGTGGAATACGATCGTGTTGTCGGTCATCACCGCCTCCGGGAGGTCGAAGATCTCCTTCAAGTCGAAGTGCGACTTCAAGGGCACCCCGGGCTCGATGCGGCCCGGCGACCACTGATGCGGCCGGAACCACACCGAGATCATCGTCGGTGGCGCGATGGGACCGCCCGTGAGGTCGTGCGCGACCGCGTCGTCCCAGAACAGCGGATTGCCGTTCTCGACCGAGGAGCACGACGTGTAGACGTAGCCGCGCTCGACCGGGAACTCCCCCGCCTCCTCGTACTGCACCTGGTCGATCAGCTTCTCCACTTCGGGCGGGAGATCGCTCACGCGGCCACTCCTTCGTCGCGCAGGGCCGCGATCTCCGCAGCCGAGTAACCGACCTCCTGCAACAGCGCGTCGGTGTCGGTGGCGGTCGGGTCGCGCACGACCGGACCGGGTCGGGCGCGGTCCATTCCCGCGAACACCCATCCGACCTGCTCGAACGCGCCCGACGCGGGCGCGTTCGCC
>JAUZEM010000361.1 GCA_030839005.1 Actinomycetota bacterium
TCCCTCCGGTCGCTGCGCTGTCGTCTCCCGCGCTGATCACCGAAAATGGCGCAGGCGGGTGCTACCGTCGCCACGGCGGTGTCGGCGTCTTCCGAAGGGGCATGTGCGTTGGCCAAGCACGTCTTCGTGACCGGTGGAGTTGCATCGAGCCTCGGCAAGGGGCTCACGGCGTCGTCGCTCGGGCGACTGCTGAAGAGTCGTGGCCTCAAGGTCACGATGCAGAAGCTCGACCCCTACATCAACGTCGATCCCGGAACGATGAACCCGTTCCAGCACGGCGAGGTGTTCGTCACCGACGACAAGGGCGAGACCGATCTCGACCTCGGACACTACGAGCGCTTCGTCGACGTGCCGCTCACCCGCCGGTCGAACGCCACGACCGGCTCGATCTACCAGTCGGTCCTCGCCAAGGAACGCAAGGGCGAATACCTCGGTGAGACGGTGCAGGTGATCCCGCACATCACCAACGAGATCAAGCACCGCATCCTCGCGCTCGCGAACGATGATGTCGACGTCGTCATCACCGAGGTCGGCGGCACCGTCGGCGACATCGAGATCCTGCCTTTCCTCGAGGCGATCCGGCAGTTTCGCAAGGACGTCGGTCGCGAGAACGTCTTCTACGTGCACGTCACCCTCGTCCCGTACATCGGTCCATCGGGCGAACAGAAGACCAAGCCGACCCAGCATTCGGTCACCGAGCTTCGCGGGCGCGGCATCCAACCCGACGCGATCGTTTGTCGCAGCGACCGGCCGATCTCCAAGCGGCTCAAGGAGAAGATCTCCGCATTGTGCGACGTGCCCGAGGCCGGCATCGTCACCGCGGTCGACGCGGAGATCCTCTACGAGATCCCGCTCGTGCTTCACGACGAGGGATTCGACGACTACGTGTGCAAGGTGCTGCACCTCGATCAGCACGAGGCCGACTTGACGGAGTGGACGACGCTCGTCGAGCGCGTGCGCGCGGCACGGGACGATGTACGAATCGGGCTCGTCGGCAAGTACATCAACTTGCCCGACGCATACCTCTCGGTGGTCGAGGCGCTGAAGCACGGCGGCTACGCGTGCGGTGCCAACGTCGTCGTCGACTGGATCGCGGCCGACGACACCGAGGGCCTGCTCGCGGAAGGGCGGCTGCACGACCTCGACGGCATCGTCGTTCCCGGCGGGTTCGGCATGCGCGGTATCCCCGGCAAGATCGAAGCCGCGGGATACGCGCGGCGTAACGGGATTCCGTTCCTCGGTCTGTGCCTCGGCCTGCATTGCGCGGTCATCGAGTTCGCGCGCGATGTGTGCCTGCTCGAGAACGCCAACAGCTCCGAGTTCGACCCCAGGTCGCCCCATCCCGTCATCGACTTGATGGACGATCAGAAGGCGGTCGTCGACATGGGCGGCACGATGCGGCTGGGTGCGTACCCGGCGAAGCTCCATCTCGGGAGTCGGGTGCGCGAGATCTACGGCGAAGAGGTCGTGTACGAGCGTCACCGTCACCGCTATGAGCTCAACAACCGCTACCGGCAGGTCCTCGAGGAGCACGGCATGGTGCTGTCGGGCACCTCGCCCGACGATCTCCTCGTGGAGTTCATCGAGCTTCCCAAGTCGAAGCACCCGTTCTTCGTCGCAACGCAGGCTCATCCAGAGTTCAAGAGTCGTCCGAACCGGCCGCATCCGCTGTTCGCCGCGTTCGTACGCTCCGCGCTCGAACGGGCCGAAGGCCGCCTGCCCCGGCTCCCGATCGTCGAGACGGCACCCGCGCTCGGGACGTGAGGTCGTGGTGAGGCCGCTTCGTTCGGCCTCGCCGGCCGGCCGTACGCCGGGACGAGTGACCGAATACCGCGCCGCATGGCTGACGAGCTGACGAAGCTCCTCGCCGAGCACGACGATTGGCTCGCCGTCGAGCGCGGGTTGGCCGTGAATTCGTTGGCTGCGTACCGGCGCGACCTTCGCCGCTACGCAGCCTTCCTGCGCGCCCGCGACGCGACCGATCCGTCCCGCATCGGCGAAGACGTGGTGCACGCCTACGTCCGGCATCTCGAGACATTGGAGGACGACGACGGCCGCCGACGGCTCGCGGCCTCATCGGTCGCGCGCGCGGTGGTCGCGGTGCGGTCGTTTCACCGGTTCTGTGCCCGCGAAGGTTTCGTCGAGCGCGACCCGAGCGAGGAAGTAGGCGCGCCCCGCGTCCCGGCCGGGATCCCGAAGGCGCTCGACGAAGAGGAGGTCGATCGTCTGCTGCACGCCGTCACCGGCGACGAGCCGCGGGCGCAGCGTGATCGTGCGCTCCTCGAGCTGCTCTACGGCACGGGCATCCGGATCAGCGAGGCGGTCGGTCTCGACATCGACGACCTCGACCTCGACGACGGCACTCTGCGAGTGTTGGGCAAGGGTTCGAAGGAGCGGGTCGTTCCCATCGGTCGCGGCGCCCGTGTCGCCGTCGACGCATACCTGCGAGACGGGCGCCTCGCGCTGCGCCGGGCGCGAGCGCGGCCGATGGTTCGAGACGCGGAGGCGGTTGTTCTGAATGCGCGCGGGGGACGCATATCGCGGCAATCGTGTTGGGCGATCGTGAGGCGAGCCGGCGTTCGGGTCGGGCTCAACGCGCGGCTGTCGCCCCACGTCCTGCGGCATTCCTGTGCCACACACATGCTCGACCACGGAGCCGACCTGCGGGTCGTCCAGGAGCTCCTCGGCCACGCGAGCATCTCGACCACCCAGGTGTATACCAAGGTGTCGCCCGAACGGTTGCGAGCCGCGTACGACGCCGCCCATCCACGCGCGCACGCGACCACCGAACGCACCCGAGACGACGGGGGCGCCGGGCGGTAACTCGGACCCGCCGAGGTAACATCGGGCCCATGACCGAGACGACCCACGCGAGCCGGCGCGCCCAACTGACAGCCGAACGCGAGCGGGTCAACGACGAGCTGAGCACGCTCGGCATCGACCGCGGCTCGTACGACGAAGGCTTCGCCGACTCGGGTCAGGTGACGGCGGAGCGAGGCGAGGTCGACGCCCTCGTCGGGTCGTTGCGCGAGACGTTGGTGGACATCGACGCCGCGCTCGGCAAGCTGGAAGCCGGAACCTACGGGCGATGCGAGTCCTGCGGCCAGGACATCGCCGAGGCCCGCCTCGAAGCAATGCCGGCCGCGCGGTTGTGCATGGTCTGCGCGTCCAAACGCCGCTGACGCCCGTACCTCGTGCACGTCGACAGTGTCACTGTCATCTTCTTCTCCGGGCTGATCGCCGCGATCATCCTGCACGAGATCAGTCACGGGCTCGTCGCCTTCGTGCTGGGCGACGACACGGCCAAGCAGGCCGGTCGTCTCACGTTGAACCCGGTGCCGCACATCGATCCATTCGGCTCGATCCTCTTGCCCGTGCTCGGCGCGCTCACGCACCTACCGGTCGTCGGGTGGGCGAAGCCCGTGCCGGTGAACCCGGCGCGGTTGCGCAACGGTCGGCGCGATCTCCTGCTGGTGTCCCTCGCGGGTCCTGGCAGCAACTTCGCGTTGGCGGCGGTCGCGGCGTTCGTGGCGCGTTCTCAATTCCATCCCAACGGAGCCACCTTCATCGTTGTCACCGATCTTCCGATGCGGGTGCTCGTTCCGCTGTTGTTCGCCGAGGTCAATCTCTTCCTCGGGCTCTTCAACTTCCTGCCCATCCCGCCGCTCGACGGTGCCGCGCTCGTCGAACGGGTGCTTCCGCGCGACTGGCTCGAGGGGTGGTACCGGTTCCGGCCCTACGGCATCCTGGTGCTGTTCCTCCTCGTGTTCAGCACCGATGTCACGAGCCGCTTGTTCCAACCTTTTCTCGATCACCTCTACCGGTTCGTCCTCGGATGACCCGGCTGGGGCATCTCGCGGTGCGCTTCGCCGGCTCCGTGCGCGCGCGGCCGCTCGATCGCGCCGACCTCGCGTTCGTCCGGCACCACCTTCGTCCCGAGGAGCTCGCCTGCTGGGACCGCCTCGGGCCCGCCGATCGCGCCGAGTCGCTGGCGACGGCTCGGGCCACCCTCGGGGCGCTCGGCCCGGATGCCGACCCCGCCTGGGTCGCCGCGGCCCTCCTGCACGACGTCGGCAAGGCCGAGACCCGGCTCGGCAGCCTCGGCCGGGCCCGGGCGACCCTCGTGGCCGGCCTCGCCGGCCACGGCCGGGCCCGGGCCTGGCCCAACGCCGTGGGTCGTTATGTCAACCACGACGAGCTGGGGGCGCAGCGGCTGCGGCAGGCCGGCGCCCGGGCGGAGGCGGTCGTGTGGGCCGCCGCCCATCACCGCCGGTCGCGCTGGCCGGGCACCGGGATCCCGCCCGAGATCTGCGAGATCCTGGCCGCCGCCGACGGAGAACCGTTTCCGGTGTGAACTCGGGCGCGGATCGCGCCGATAGAGCCAATGTGCGGCAACCGACCGATGCATATTTCGTGCGACTCGACGTCGAGTCGGCCGACGGGCACGCCCCATCCGGTCACGCCCCCGACGGTCACGCCCCGGTCGGTCGCGAGGGACTGGGTTCGCCCGGACCGAAACGCCACCGCCGGCGGCGCGGGCTGCACGGGCGGGCGGTGTGCCTCGTCATCGTTGCGGCCGGGCTCGGCGCCTGGTTCTCCTGGGCCGCGCAGCGTCCGGGGGGCGTGTCGGGAACCGTGAACGGTTGGATCTCCAACGTGCGCGGCGACGTCGCCAGGATGAGCGCCGACCCGGATATCGCCCACGCGCGTCGCTATTTCAACGGGCAGCACGCGGCCACGGGCGTCTACCCGCACTTGA
>JAUZEM010000365.1 GCA_030839005.1 Actinomycetota bacterium
GTCGAGCCAACCCCCGTAGTAGCCGGCCACCACGCCCACGATTGTCCCGACGATCGTCGTGACGATCGCGACGACGAAACCGACTTCGAGCGAGATACGCCCACCGTACAAGACGTTTGCCCACATGTCGCGAGCCTTGTCGTTCGTCCCGAACCAGTGGCGGCTCTGCGGATGGAGAAAGGCCTGCAGAACACCGTTCGCGCGGATCTGGGTGTTCGGGTCGTACTTGGTGAACAGGGGCGCGAACACGCACATGAACGCGACGATGAGGAGGACCACCGTGCTGATCATGGCGATCTTGTG
Organism: Actinomycetota bacterium; assembly: GCA_030839005.1. Classification (GTDB taxonomy): domain Bacteria; phylum Actinomycetota; class Acidimicrobiia; order IMCC26256; family PALSA-610; genus PALSA-610. Next base: position 304 of record JAUZEM010000365.1, read on the forward strand.
GCGGCGATAACGGCGCCACGCGAGGCGCGCGGGCGTGAGCGGCTTCTCCCCCATTCCCAGCGCGGCGCTCGACACTGCAGTGTCGGCCGGGAGCGGCGGATACAGGATCTCAGTCAACGCGAATCCTCGGATCGAGCCACGCGTACGACAGGTCGGCGAGAAGATTGAACAAGACGACGGAGGCGATCACGATCATCATCCACGGCAACAGCGCCGGATAGTCGGCGTTGTGGAGGCTGTCGAGGAAGTACAGCCCCATTCCCGGATAGCCGAAGATGCTCTCGGTGATGATGAGGCCGCCGGCCACGGCGCCGAAGTCGATCCCCGCGAAGGTGGTCAACGGTATGAGCGCGTTACGGAAACCGTGCCGGAGCGTCACCCGGCGTTCGGAAATGCCCTTGGCGCGCGCGGTGCGCATGTAGTCGGAGTTGAGCGTCTCCAACATCCCGGTTCGCATGTAGCGGCTGTAGATGGCGATCTCCTGCACCGACAAGGTGAGGGCGGGAAGGATCAGATGCTTCATCCGGTCGACGAGATCGAAGCCGCTCGTGGACGGCGAGTAAACCCCTCCGATGAACGGCAGGAGCGGCGTGCTCGAGTGGAAATGCGTCTCGTAGAAGGTCCCGACCAGCACGATGGTGACCAACCCGAAGAAGAACGGCGGCATCGCAAGCCCGAAGAACGACAGGCCGGTCGCGGCGTTGTCGAACCACGAATACTGCCTGATGGCCGACACCACGCCGATCGCGATCCCGACGGTCACGTAGAACAGCGCGGCGACAAACCCCAGCACGAGGGAATTCGCGAGCGCGGTTCGAAGTTCCGGCCATACCGGCGCTCCGCTCGTGTACGAAGTACCGAAGTCGCCGCGGAAGAATTTCGTCAGGAATATCCAGTACTGCTCGAGCAGCGGCTTGTCGAGGCCGAGGTCGTGCTTGAACTTGATGAGCGCTTCCGTCGACACGTTGTGGTGGATCGCGGCCTTGACCGGATCGGTCGTGAGATGGAGCGCGACGAACAAGATGAAGCTGCCCGCGATCATCACCGGGATCGCCCAGAGCATTCGCCGCACAATGAACCGGAGCATCTCGATCCGCCAGAGTCGAGTTGTGGCCGGGGCTCGACGACCCCGGCCACAACCTCAGTGATTCACGTGATTCCTTTGATGCCTATGCCTACTTCTTGCTCCACGCCCACATGTTCCAGAAGTTGCTCTCCGGGTTGTTGATGAACTGATCGAGCGGACCGGTCAACATGTCGGTGCGATAGCTGAGCATCGACGGGAAGACCAAGAGCGGAATGTTCACGTAGTCCTGACGCAGGATCTTGTCGAGCTGATGGATCAGGTCGACGCGCTTGGTCTTGTCCTGCTCGCCGTCTGACGCTTCCATGAGCTTGTCGGCCGCCGGGTTCGAGTACCACGTGTCATTCTGCCCCTGGCCCTGGTTGGCAGGTCCGGGAATCGATTTCGTGTCCAGGATCGCGGTCACGGTCGGGTCGGGACTTGCCACCTGGATGTACATGCCCATGTCGAAATCGCCGGCCGGCAGCCGCTTCTGGAAGACGGTGTCGGAGTCCGAGTTGTCGGTCACCACCTTGAAGCCCTGCTTGGCGAGCAACGGGATGAACTCCGCCTGGGCGTTCTCGCGGCGCTTGTTGCCGGTGTTGACCATCCACTTGATGACCAGTTGCTTCCCACCCTTGGCCCAGATACCGCTGGAGTCCTTCGCGTATCCGGAGGCGGCCATGAAGCTGTCGACCTTCGTGGGATCGGGCTTGATGTCGGTGAAGGCGGTGTTCTCGCACCACGGCCCGACGGCCGGTACCCACGCCGCGCACTGGTTCAGCACAGCATTGGGGGCGAACGGCTTGACGATGTCGGTAAGCAGCTGCTCGCGATCGAATGCGAACGAGAACGCCGCTCGAAGGTTCTTGTCGGCGAACGGGTGGCCCGGCTTGTTGTTGAACCAGATGTTCTCGTATTGCGTCGTCACGCCGAAGATCGACTTCAACGTGGCGCTGTCCTTCAGGAGCGGGACATTGTCGGTGGCCGGCTGCGGGTAGACCGCCGCGACCTGACCGGTCTTGATCGCCTGCACTTCCTTGGTCGTCTCGGTCACGGGGACGAAGGTGACCTGCTGGATCTTCGGAATCCGGCTCTTCTCCCAGTAAGTCGTGTTGGCGAGCAGTACCTCTTTGTCCTTCGTGAAGGACTGCAGGGTCCACGGGCCGCCCGAGAAATTGATCGCGGTATTCATCGCCTTACCGAGGTTGGGGCCGGCCGGGAACTTCGCCTTTTCCAGGATCACGCCCGAGAACCCGCCCAAGACGTCGGGCCAGTCGTTGTACGTCTCGGTGAAGTGCACGACCGCGGTCTGCGGGTTCGGCGTCTCGATGCTCGAGATCTTGTCGTAACCGACTGTGCTGAGGCTGCCGGTGGTCTTGAGCACCGCCTGCCAGCTGAACTTGACGTCCTCCGACGTGATCGGGGTGCCGTCGGGAGCCCACTTGGCGGCCGGGTTGAGGTGGTACGTGACCGTGTAGGTCTTGCCGGAGCCGGAGACACCACCGTTGTCGATGCTCGGCAACTCGGTCAGAAGCGGTGACGCCACGAAGTTGTTCTTTTCGTCGAGCTCCGCGAGCCGGGGCAGCACGTGAATCGGTACGAGCCATTGCAGCCACGACGAGTTCGCACACTGGTTGATCGGGTTGACGCAGCTCGGCCACTGCTCGGCTCCGAAGATGACGGAGCCCGTCGGACCGCTGGAAGTGGACCCGCCGTTCGACTTCTTGCTACTCGAGCCGCAGGCCGAGAGGACGAGTGCCAGGGCGGCCAAGACCGCGACGAAGCGCACGATGGTGTTGCGCGAGTTCTTCACGAGACCTCCTGGGTCCACATTCCTGGGCATTCCTGGGATTCGTACCTCAACGGTCAAGAGTCACCCGGTATGAGGGGAACATACGGCTAAGTACCCCGTTTGTCTCGTCATTCACCTCTGGGTGCCTTGAGGAGGGCCCCAAAACCGCGCGCCGCAGCCAAATTGCGGGGCGACGTCACGCCGCGTGAAGGTCAGGGCGCCGACCGGTGAGTCGAGGCGCTCAGTCGAGGCGCATGGACAACAGAACGCTCGTGAAGGTGAAGACGATCGCCACGACCACCGTCAGGCGGTCGAGGTTCTTCTCCACGACCGTCGAGCCGGCCATCGCGCCGCCGCCGGCGCCACCGAACATGTCGGAGAGTCCACCGCCGCGACCGGCGTGCAACAAGATGAAGACGATCAGCACAACCGATGCGATCAGGTGAAAGGTGATGATCACCGCGGTCAGCAGCACCGAGACGTCTCCTCGTCGACCGATCCGGAACCCTGACAGTCTACGCGATCGCTAGCGCAATCCGTACTGGACGACGCGGGCGAACTCGTCCGGGTCCAAAGAGGCCCCACCCACCAGCCCCCCGTCGATCTCCGGCATGGCCATGAGGTCGGCCACGTTTCCGGGCTTCACGCTGCCGCCGTACAGGATGCGCAGGCCGTCGGCCAGTTCGTCGCCCAGCCCCACCCGCACGTGCCCGCGGATCACCCCGATCGTGTTGTTCGCATCGTCCGGGGTGGCGTTGCGGCCGGTTCCGATTGCCCAGATCGGCTCGTAGGCGATGATGCAGCGGGCCGCATCATCCGCGGGGAGCCGTTGGAAGGCCGCCTCGATCTGTCCCTTCACCTTCTCGTCGGTGGTCCCGAGCTCGCGCTCCTCCAGCGTTTCGCCCACGCAGATGATGGGCGTCATGCCCGCGCCGAGAACCGCGCGGAGCTTCTTCGCGACGATCTCGTCTGTCTCACCGAACAGTTCGCGGCGCTCGGAGTGCCCGACGATGACGTACTTCACGTTCAGCTTGGCGAGCATCGGCGCGCTGATCTCTCCCGTGAACGCGCCCTGGCTCTCCCAATGGCAGTTCTGCGCGCCCAGGCCGATGGCGAGACGATCGCCGTCGATCGTCGTCTGCACCGACCGCAGTGCCGTGAAGGCTGGGCATACGACGACGTCGACGCGGTCGAAGTCCTTGCCCTCGAGGCGAAAGCCGAGCTTCTGCACGACTTGAATCGCCTCGAGATGCGTGTGGTGCATCTTCCAGTTGCCCGCCATCATCGGCTTGCGACCGCTCATGTTCGGAACCCCTTGCGTAAGGCTTGCAGTCCGGGAAGGTCGCCGAGCTCGATCAACTCGAGCGCGGCGCCGCCACCGGTGGACACGTGGTCGATGCGATCGGCGAGCCCGAACTGGCGGACCGCCGCGGCGCTGTCGCCGCCGCCCACCACGGTGAACCCGCGACAGTCGGCGACCGCGCCGGCGACCGTTCGGGTGCCGGCCGCGAAGGGCTCGAGCTCGAAGACGCCCATCGGGCCGTTCCAGAGCACGGTCGCCGCGCCGGCGATGACGTCGGCGTAGTGACCCGCGGTCTCGGGCCCGATATCCAGACCCTTGAGTCCATTCGGGATGACGTCGGCGCGCACGTGCCGCGTCTGCGCGATCGCCGTCATCTCCGCGGCCACGACGACATCGGTCGGGATCTCGATGCGTCCCGAGCTCAGCAACGCGCGACAGTGCTCGATCTGATCGTCCTGAACGAGCGAGTCGCCGATCTGCGATCCGCGCGCCGCGAGGAAGGTGAACGCCATCGCGCCACCGACGAGGAGAATGTCGCAGCGTTGCAGCAGCGCGTCGATGACACCGAGCTTGTCGCTCACCTTCGCCCCGCCGAGAATCGCGAGGAAGGGCCGCTTTGGCGCGTCGAGCAATCCACCGAGAACCTCGACCTCGCGTTCCAACAGCCGACCAGCGGCCGCCGGCAACACGAGCGGCGGTCCGACGATCGACGCGTGCGCGCGGTGCGCGGCGCCGAACGCGTCGTCGACGTAGACGTCGCCCAGCTCGGTGAGGTTCGCGGCGAACGCCGGATCGTTCGCTTCCTCGCCGGGATCGAAGCGCAAGTTCTCGATCAGCATCACCGCGCCGGGCTCGAGGGACTGCGCCCGGCGGAGCGACTCGAAGCCCGCGACCTGGGGCGACAGCGGGACCCCGATGCCGAGCAGCTCGCTCAGGCGCATCGCGACGGGCGCGAGCGAACACTGTGGATCGACCTTGCCCTTCGGCCGACCGAGGTGCGAGCAGCACACGACCTCCGCGCCACGTTGTCTCAAGTATTCGATGGTCGGGAGCGCCGCGGTGATGCGCAGGTCGTCCTCGATGCGCCCGTCGCGCAACGGAACGTTGAAGTCGGCGCGCAGCAGCACACGCGTGCCCCGCTTCACCGCGAGATCCCCGAGCTGCGGAACCGGATCGACCATCGGACGGCTCGTGGCGCCGTGTGACTATTTGGAGCCGACGAACTCGACGAGATCGATGAGACGGTTCGAATAGCCCCATTCGTTGTCGTACCAGCCCAACACCTTCACCAACTTGCCGTTGGCCATGGTGTCGGGCGCGGAGAAGATGCACGATGCCGGGTTCTGCACGATGTCGGCCGACACCAGGGGAAGGTCGGTGTACTCGAGCACGCCTCGGTAACTCGGCTTTCCCGCCGCGGCACTGAACGCGTCGTTGATCGCGTCGATGCTCGCGTCGGCCCGCAGCACCGCGACCAGGTCGGTGATCGAGCCCGTCGGCGTCGGCACCCGCAGGGAGATCCCGTCGAGCTTGCCTTTGAGTGCGGGGAGCACGAGGCCGATCGCCTTCGCCGCGCCGGTCGAGCTCGGGATGATCGAGAGCGCGGCGGCGCGCATACGCCGGAGGTCGGGCTTGCCCGAACGGGTTGCGGTCGCCTGATCCTGTAGCTGCTGATCGCTCGTGTACGCGTGCGCGGTGGTGATGAAACCCTGCTCGATGCCGAACTCGTCATTCAGCACCTTGGCCATCGGCGCGAGACAGTTCGTCGTGCACGACGCATTCGAGATGACCGTATGCTGCGCGGGGTCGAATACGTCGTCGTTGACGCCCATGCAGATGGTGGCGTCGGCGTCTCCGGCGGGCGCGGAGATGATCACCCGCTTGGCCCCACCCTTCAGATGCGCGGCCGCCTTCTCGCGCGAGGTGAACAGACCCGTCGACTCGATCACGACATCGACGCCGTTGTCGGCCCAGGCGATCTCCGACGGTTCGCGCTCGTCGAGCTTCTTGATCTCGCGACCGTCGATCGAGAACCCGTTTCCGTTGTGCTTGATCTCGTTCGGGATCGTGCGGCCGACCGAGTCGTGCTTGAGCAGGAAGGCCATGGTCTCTGCATCCCCGAACGGGTCGTTGACCGCCACCAGCTCGACGTTGCCCTGCTCGCCGCGAGCGAGGATCGCCCGGGTGAACGACCGGCCGATGCGTCCGAATCCGTTGATGCCGACACGTATTTCCATCATGTCTCCTCTGCCCCGAGGGCGCGACTACAGCAGAGCCGAAAGCGCCTTCGCCAGTTGTTGCGGATCGTGCCCGAACCCGGCGGGCCCGGCAATGGGGGCGGCGACGGGCTGCGGGCCGAGCGCCGAGACGGCTCCCGCGTCGACGCCGAGCCCGTGGTCGGGGTCGTACAAGAACTGGTCTACCCGCCCGCCGTGATCGCGCACGGCGCTCAGGTGGTCGGTTCCGTCGTGGCCCGTGGTTTCGTTCTCCGTTTCCAGGTTCGCGATCTGGACGACATGCCCCGGCGCCCGGTCGATCGCGGCGCGGAGCTCTGGTACGCAGAGCACGGCCACGATGCTCGTGTAGAGCGATCCCGGCGCCAGCACGATCTGGTCGGCGCGTGCGATGGCATCGAGCGCGTCAGGACAGGCCGGAGGGTTCGCGGGCGTGAGCCGAACGTCCCGGATACGCGCGCGTTTTCCGGCAACCGCGATCGCAACCTGGCCGGTCACGTGTTCGTTGCCGACGCGGGCCGTCATCGACACGGGCCCGACGGTCGCGGGCAGGACACGCCCGACTGCGCCGAGCAATCGCCCGGCTTCGTCGAGGGCGGCCGTGAGGTCGCCGAGCGTCTCGGCGAGCCCGACGAGCACGAGGTTCCCGAGCGCGTGATCGGCGAGCTCGCCCGAGCGGAAGCGGTGCTCGAACGCCTCCGGCCACGGCCCGGCGTCGCTCGCCAGCGCGACCAGGCAGCGCCGGAGGTCGCCGGGCGCCGGCACGTCGAGGTCGCGCCGAAGGCGACCGGAGCTGCCACCGTCGTCGGCCACCCCTACAACCGCGGTGATCTCTCCCGCGTACTCACGGATCGCGCCCAATGCGACGGCCAGGCCGTGCCCTCCCCCCAACGCGACGATGCTCGGCCCCACGTCAGGCGACGCGGTCGACGTCTCGGTGATGGACGGCCGCGCGGTACCCGTGTTCTCGCACCCGCTCGCCGAGCTGCTCGGCGAGGACGACGCTGCGGTGCCGTCCGCCGGTGCAGCCGATGCCGATCGAGAGGTACGCCTTGCCCTCCCGCTCGTAGCCCGGCAGCGTCAGCTCGAGCAGCTGGTCGAGCTGGGCGAGGAACGCTTCGGTGCCGGGGCGGCTGAGCACGTAATCGCGGACGGACTCGTCGAGCCCCGTCAGTGGCCGCAGCTCCTCGACCCAGTGCGGGTTCGGCAGGAAGCGACAGTCGAAGACCAGGTCGACATCGATCGGCAAGCCGTGCTTGTAGCCGAACGACACGACGCTGACCTGAAGATGGCCGTCGACGACATGTTCCGAGAAGAGCTCGCGTAACCGGTCGCGCAACTCGTGCACATTGAGATTCGAGGTGTCGACGATGAGGTCGACCTCACCCTTGAGAGGCTCGAGCAGCGCGCGTTCGCGTGCGATGCCGTCGCTCACACGATCGGTGTCCGACATCGGATGCCGGCGGCGGCTCGCCTCATACCGACGAACCAGCACCATGTCGGACGCGTCGAGAAACAGCACGCGAGTGTGGGCGCCATTGCGGCGAAGCTCGTCGATGGCCGCCGAGAGGTCGGCGAGGAAGTCGCCGCTGCGGACATCGACGACGAGGGCGTAGCGAATCGGCTTCTCGGTGCTGCGCGCCAGTTCGGCGACCTTGCCGATGAGCATCGGCGGCAGGTTGTCGATCACGAAATATCCGAGATCCTCGAGCACGTGCGCGGCCTCGGAGCGACCCGCGCCGGACATGCCGGTGATGATCGTCACGTCGAGCGTCCGGTTAGGGACGGGGAGGTCCCCGGTCATGGAACCAAGCGTACGCGAGTGGGACTAGAGGCCGGTCACGGCGACCGGCGTCGAAGAGTTGGTGGTGGTGCCGTTGCCCAACTCGCCGTAGAAGTTGTAGCCACAGCATTTGGCGGTGCCGTCGGCCAACAACGCGCACGCATGGAACTGGCCGGTGCTGATCGCGTTCGCGGTGCTCAGGCCCGTCACCACGACCGGCGTCGCCGAGTCGCCGGTGGTGCCGGTACCCCGCTGGCCCGCGCCGTTGTAGCCCCAGCACTTGGCGGTTCCGTTCGCCAACACCGCGCACGTAGAGGCACCGCCGGCGTCGATCGCGACCGCGGTCAGGCTGGTCACCAGCACCGGCGTCGACGCGTTGGCGAAGGTGCCGTTGCCCAGCTGGCCCGAGCCGTTGAAGCCCCAGCACTTGACGAAGCCGTTCGCCAACAACGCACACGAATGGAAATCACCGGCGGTGATCGCGGTC
>JAUZEM010000386.1 GCA_030839005.1 Actinomycetota bacterium
GGATCTCAACACCCTGCATTTCCTGACGTGGCCGGGACTGCTGACGCTGGTCGTCGTGGTCGCCGCGCGCGTGTCGGGCATCCGCTCCGCCGTGATCGCCGGACTCGCAGTGTTCGTGATCGGCGGCCTCGGCGTGTGGGAGCCCGCGATGATCACCGTCGCGTTGATCCTGGTGTCGGTCGCGATCGTGCTCGCGCTCGGTCTGCCCCTCGGAATCCTCAGCGCGCGGCGGCCGGCGTTCGAGCGCCGCACGCGCGTCGTCCTCGACGCCATGCAGGTGATGCCGGCCTTCTGCTACCTCCTGCCCTGCGTGCTCCTCTTCGACATCGGCTACCCGCCGGCCGTGATCGCCACCGTCATCTTCGCCCTGCCGGCGGCGATCCGCCTCACGCTGCACGGATTGCGAGGAGTTCCCGACCGACTGGTCGAGGTCGGTACCGCCCACGGCGCGACCTCGCGTCAGTCGCTCTGGAAGATCCAACTCCCGGTCGCCCGACCCGCGCTGCTGCTCGGCGTCAACCAGACCATCAACCTCGCGCTCGGAATCGTCGTGATCGCCGCACTCGTCGGCGCCGAAGGACTCGGCCAGGAGGTGCTCGCGGGTCTACAGCACCTCGACGTCGGGCAGGCGTTCGACGCCGGCCTAGCTATCGTCGCCGTGGCCATCGCGCTCGACCGCCTCACCGCGGGACGGCCACTGCGAAGCGCGCGCACCTTCCGACGCGATCGCACGCCCCGACGGGCGCGGAGCGAGTTGATCGCAGGGGTCGCGGCCGTTGCGATCGCGGTCGTCGCGGGCAAGCTCTGGTCGTCGGGGGTGTTCCCCACGTCGATCAACTTCTCTCTGCACGATCCGGTCAACCACGTCGTCGACTGGTGCCGCAACCACCTTCGTAACGGTGTCCCCGTCATCGGCGGCACGGGCTCGATAAGCGACTTCACGGTCGTCCACCTGCTCGACCCGATCCGCGACTTCCTGGTGAACCGGCCGTGGTGGGTGGTCGTGTCCGGCGTCACCGCGCTCGCGTGGACCACCGCCGGCCGGCGGGTCGCGTCGGTCTGCGCGATCGCACTCCTCGTGGTCGCGGGATTGCACGCGCCCGGCGCGGCCAGCGGCAGCATCTGGGTCGACACGATGGACACATTGAGCCAGGTGCTCGTCGCAGTCGTGATCGCGATGGTGATCGCCCTCCCCGTGGGCATCGTCGCCGGCCGCAGTGAACGATTCTTTGCGGTCATCCGCCCACTCCTCGACGCCGCGCAAGTGATGCCGGCTTTCGTCTACCTCGTGCCGGTGATCGGTCTGTTCAATGTCGGGCGCGTCCCGGGCGTCATCGCCTCGGTCGTCTACGCGCTGCCACCCGGTATCCGGCTCACCGCGCTCGGGATCCGGGAGGTCCCCCCGGAAACCATCGAGGCGGCCCGTTCGACGGGCGCGACGAAGTGGCAGATCCTCACCAAGGTGCAGTTGCCGCTCGCGCTGCGCTCGATAATGCTGGGTCTGAACCAGACGATCCTCATGGTCCTCTCCGTCGTGATCATCGCGGGGCTCGTCGGAGGTGGCGCATTGGGAGTCGACGTCGTCTACGGTCTGACCAAGAGCGAGCTCGGGCTCGGTGTGGAAGCCGGCGTGGCGATTGTCGCACTCGCCGTGGTGCTCGATCGGATGACTCAAGGGTGGGCCGCAGCGGTTCGGAGCGTCGGGCAACGCAGCGTGCTACCGCGGGCCATCCGTGCCAGCAGAACCAAACTTCTCGATCAGATGGAGACAGCATGAACCGCAGGCGGCTCGTCATCGGCACCGTCGTCCTTTCGCTGGCGCTGGCCGCGTGCGGGAGCAGCAGCAAGAGCACGTCGACCACCGGCACCACGGCCGCGGGCGGGACGAAGACGTTCAGCGGCACGATCACGCTCGCGGTGAACCCGTGGGACGGCTCGGCCGCCAACGCGGCCGTGGCCAAGGTCATCCTCGACAAGCAAGGGACGAAGGTCAATCTCAAGGACATCGACGAGAACGCGGTGTGGGCCGCGCTCGACTCCGGCACGATCGACGCGAATCTCGAGGTATGGCCGTCGGGACACGCCAAGGACATCGAGACGTACATCACGACCAAGAAGTCGGTGGTCGACGGCGGCCTCATCGGCCCCACGGGCCATATCGGCTGGTTCATCCCCAAGTTCGTCGCCGACGCGCACCCCGAGTACACGTCGTGGGAAGGGCTGAAGTCCGATGCTGCGGCGAAGTACTTCGCGACCGCGGAAACCGGCAACCAGGGTCAGTTCCTACTGGGCGACCCGAGCTACGTCAGCTACGACGCCGACATCATCAAGAACCTCAACCTGCCGTTCAAGGTCGTTACTGGCGGCGGCGAAGCCGCGCTCATCACGGGGATCGACACTGCGTTCAAGGACCAGAAGCCGCTGCTCTTCTACTTCTACACGCCGCAGTGGGCGAACGCGAAGTACCAGCTCGTCAGCGTGAAGTTGCCCGAGGTCACGGCCGCCTGCACCGCGTCGGCCGCGGGCCAGGGCAAGGACGGAAAGTACGCGTGCGACTACCCGACCGATCACTTGCTCAAGGCCATCAGCGCCAAGCTCGAGACGAAGAACGCCGCGGCCTTCGACTTCTTGAAGAAGATGAAGTGGACCGACAACGATCAGAACACTGTCACGAGGTACAAGAACGAGGACGGTATGACGATGGCCGCGGCCGCGCAGAAGTGGGTCGACGCCAACGAGTCGGTGTGGAAGGCATGGTTGACGTAACCGCTGGGTGACGCAGTACGACTTCATCATCGTCGGCGGCGGGTCCGCCGGGTGTGTGCTCGCCAACCGCCTGAGCGAGGATCCTTCGACGCGCGTCCTGGTGCTCGAAGCCGGCCGGCCCGACTACCGCTTCGACGTGTTCGTCCACATGCCCGCCGCGCTGTCGTTCCCGATCGGAAATCGCTTCTACGACTGGCAGTACGAATCGGAGCCCGAGCCCTACATGAAGGGTCGCCGCATCTACCACGCGCGCGGCAAGCTGCTCGGCGGTTCGAGCAGCATCAACGGCATGATCTTCCAGCGCGGCAACCCGCTCGACTTCGAGCGCTGGGCGGCCGACGCCGGCATGGGCGACTGGTCGTACGCGCACTGCCTGCCGTACTTCAAGCGCATGGAGTCCTGCCTCTCCGGTACGGACGAGTTCCGCGGCGGTACCGGCCCGCTGGAGCTCGAGCGCGGCCCGGCAACAAATCCGCTGTTCGGCGCGTTCTTCGATGCCGTGCAACAGGCCGGCTACGAGCTCACCGAGGACGTCAACGGATACCGCCAAGAGGGCTTCGCTCGCTTCGACCGCAACATTCGACGCGGCCGGCGCCTGAGCGCGGCGGGCGCGTACCTGCACCCCGTGATGCACCGGCCCAACCTCGATGTCCGGACGCGCGCGCTCACGACGAATGTCGTCTTCGAGGGCACACGCGCGGTCGGCGTCGATTACACGACCCGACGGAGCGGAGAGGTGCAGCGCGCAATCGGTGGGGAAATCATCTGCTGCGGCGGAGCGTTCAACTCGCCGCAGCTCCTCCAGCTCTCGGGCGTCGGCAACGCGACCGAGCTCGCCGCGCTCGGCGTCGACATGGTGCACGACCTCACCGGCGTCGGCGAGCACATGCAGGATCACCTCGAGGTGTACATCCAGCACCGGTGCACGCAGCCCGTGTCAATGGCGCCGATGCTGGCCAAGTGGCGCCGCCCCTGGATCGGGCTGCAATGGCTGGCGCGGCGCGGGCCCGGCACGACGAACCACTTCGAGGCGGGCGGCTTCGCCCGCAGCAACGACGAGCGCGTCTATCCCAACATGATGTTTCACTTCTTGCCGATCGCGATCCGCTACGACGGCTCGATGCCGGCCGGCGGCCTCGAGCACGGCTACCAGGTGCACGTCGGACCGATGTACTCCAATTCGCGGGGTTCAGTGAAGATCCGTTCGCGTGACCCGCGGGTGAAACCCGCCCTGCGCTTCAACTACCTTTCGACCACCGAGGACCGGACTGAGTGGGTCGAGACCGTGCGCGCGGCGCGCCGGATCCTCGATCAGCCGGCGTTCGCTCCGTTCAGCGGCGGTGAGATCTCACCCGGAGCAATGGTCGAGACCGACGAGGAGATCGTCGACTGGGTGGCCCGCGACGCCGAGACCGCGCTGCATCCTTCGTGCACGTGTCGGATGGGGACCGACGAAACGTCAGTCCTCGACCCGTCGACCATGCGCGTGCACGGGCTCGACGGGCTGCGTGTCGTCGACGCCGCGTCGATGCGCTACATCACGAACGGCAACATCTACGCACCCGTGATGATGCTCGCCGAGAAAGCCGCCGACCTCATCCTCGGAAACGAGCCTCTTCCCCCCGAGGAAGTCGAGTTCTTCCGGCGCGATCTATCGCCGTAGCCGCACGATGGTTCGCGCGCCGGTCAGCGGACGCGGTTGCGTCCCCGCGTCCGGGCGGCGTGATCGGCCGGAGCCTCCGGCATCGAGTTCGCCAGCGGACCGATGCGTTCGATGATCTTCTGCGTCGTAGGTGGCGTGGCCGCGGAGTGTTCGTCGAGTGCGACGCGCATGGCCCGCAGATGCTCGGCCGACGTTCCGCAGCAACCACCGACGATTGCCGCGCCGGCGTCGACTGCCAGACGTGCGTACTCGGCCATGAGATCGGGCGTGCCCGAATAGACGATGTCGGAGCCGCGGAACCGCGGCACGCCGCAGTTCCCCTTCGAGATCAGGTGCCGGACGCCGTTCCGCTCGGCCATCGCCAACAGCGTGACGAGGATGTCCGCCGCACCGACACCGCAATTCGCGCCGATTGCGAGCGGCGGCGGTTCGATCCCGGCGAACACATCGGCGAAGCCGGCCGGATGCAGGCCCATCATGGTGCGGCCCGCGGTGTCGAACGACCCCGTGGCCGTGTACGGGATCCCGACCGCGATCGCGGCGCGGGCCGCGGCGCGGAGCTCCTCGGGCGCCGACATGGTCTCGATCCACGCGACGTCGGCGCCGCCCGCCACCAATCCGGCGATCTGCTCGGTGAACACTTCCAAGGCGTCGTCATCGCCTAGCGCGCCGAGCGGGACGAACAGCTCGCCGGTCGGTCCGACCGATCCGGCCACGACCACCGGGCGCGGCGCGGCGTCGGCGACCTCACGCGCGAGCTCGGCGGCCAGCTGGTTGAGCTCGAACACGCGATGCTCGGCGCGGTGCAACTTCAAGCGGTGGCGGTTTCCCCCGAACGTGTTCGTCAAGATGATGTCGGCGCCGGCATCGACGAAGGCGCGGTGCAGCTCCTGGACTCGCTCCGGATGTTCGACGTTCCAGAGCTCGGGGGGCTCCCCCGCATCGAGCCCCATCTGGAAGTAGTTCGTACCCGTAGCGCCGTCGGCCAGAAGCACCCGGCCCGTCGCCAAGAGCGCTTCGAGGGAGCTGCGCACGATCGCGGAGGCTACGCCAACTGGCGCCGCCTCGGAGGCTTTGCGTCGATGGCTTCCCGTAAACGTGCGTTCCGGCGTTCGCAGCTTCGCTTTCGCCGACGACCGTCAGCGGGCGGAATCGAGGAGCCGGGGCACGTCATGCGTCGACGTTCCGGGCAGCGCGAGAAGAACGCGGTCGCCGCACATCACGTGCGCGGGATCATCGCCTTCTCGGCGCGAGTGACACGTGGCCACGCTGTCACCTCGAAAGCAATGCCAGCCGAAGAACTCTCGATCGCCCGGCGTCGCGTCGAGCTGACTCGCGGGGTCGCCGCAGGACGGACACGTACTTCTGGTGCCCGCGGGAATCTCCTTGGGGACACCGGGTACGTCCACGGCAGTGTTGCGGCCGAACGTGAAGACGCCCGAGCGGTCGCAGATCGGACAACGGCTGATCGCGTCGACGAAGGCATCGATGACGTTCTTGACCTGGGTCACCGTGATTCCTTCTTGCGCTGTGGCGGCGAGGCTATGCGCCGTTTCTATCTTCATGGCTAGGCACAGTACGACACTCGAGGTAACCTTCGAACTGGTAGCGGCTCCGACGAGGAGGTGCTGGATGGAAGACGACAGTCCACCGCGCCATGACCGGGTCGGTCTCACCCGATGACGCGCGCGAACCTCCGACCGAGATGGCAACGGCCACGACTTTGACGGTTCCGAGCGCGTCCGACGCTGCGATCGACCCAAAACGGAGAAACGCCCCGGCCCACAATCAGCCGGGGCGTTTTCCGTATTTCGGGCGACTCGGAGTCGCAGTACCAATGCGGTCGCGCGGTCTGGACATTCCCACAAGCACTGCGTAGCTTCGCCGCATGCCTGGACGACGGAGCGTTCGCACGATCGCATTGTTTGCCGCGGTGAGCGTGACGCTCGCGGCGGCGATTCTCGGTCAGGCCGGTGGCGCGGGCGCCAAGAACCAACGGCATGACCAGCCGCAAGGTTCGCCGGGCGACATCACGAAGAT
This sequence comes from Actinomycetota bacterium, assembly GCA_030839005.1. Taxonomy (GTDB): domain Bacteria; phylum Actinomycetota; class Acidimicrobiia; order IMCC26256; family PALSA-610; genus PALSA-610. Next base: position 6,470 of record JAUZEM010000386.1, read on the forward strand.
CGATCACGTCGTCGTCCTCATGCAGGAGAACCGGTCGTACGACGACTACTTCTCGCAGCTGCACTTCCAAGGCCAACCGCAGGCCGACGCCGAGTCGCAGAAGCCGAACGCGAACCCGCTGGGTGGTCCACCGATTCACCCATTCCTCAAGAGCAATCCCTGCGAGGTCGCCGACCTCGACCACTCGTGGAACGGCACCCACAATGAATGGAACGGCGGCCGTATGGACGGCTTCACCGCTGCCAACGTCAACCCGGCCGATCCGACCGGCAGCCGCGCGATGGGCTATTACGACTCGAAGACGTTGCCGTTCTACTACGGCATCGCGAACGAGTTCTCGGTTGCCGATCGCTACTTCGCGTCCGCCCTCACCCAGACGTTCCCGAACCGCTTTTATCTTCTGACCGGCACCTCCTTCGGGCACATCCGCAACGACCTCGCCATCTATAACCAGAGGACGATCTTCCAGTCGCTCGACGAGGCCAAGCCGCCGGTGAGCTGGAAGATTTATCTCGCGTCGGTCCAAGTGGAGCTGTTGTTCTCGTACGTGATGCAACACGCGGTGGGTCACGTGTTCCCGATCTCGCAGTACTACACCGACGCGGCGAACGGCACGCTTCCGCAGGTGTCCTTCGTCGAATCGGACGGGTTCGGCGACAAGAACACCGAGTCGGACGAGCACCCGCCCGCGAACGTGCAGGTCGGCGAGAAGTTCACACACGACGCCATGAGCGCGCTCGTGCACAGTTCGAACTGGTCGTCGTCGGCGTTCTTCCTCACCTACGACGAGCACGGCGGCTACTACGACCATGTGAGCCCGCCGCCGGCTCCGGTACCCGACAACATCCCTCCGATGCTGCAACCGGGCGACGTGCCGGCCGCGTTCGATCGCTACGGCATCCGCGTTCCCGCGCTCGTCGTATCGCCGTACGCCAAGGCCCATCATGTGTCCCACACGGTGTACGACCACACGTCGATCCTGAAGTTCATCGAAACGCGCTTCGGCTTGCCCGCCTTGACGCACCGCGATGCCGCGGCCGATCCGATGCTCGACATGTTCGACTTCACGCATGTGTCGCACCCGAACCCGGTCTTACCCGACGCGCCGGTGGACCCCGCAGGGGTCGCGGCATGTAACGCGCTCCCCTAGCGAGGTCGCGGCGGCCCGAGAAGTCCGATGCTCGTGGCGTCAGTCCGGCATCGGAATGGCGACATGTCGGAACGATGAATTCCGAGTCGACTTCGTCTTTGCAGGCGGCGGCCGGTCGTGGTCGCGCCTCTCCACTTCGAGGCGGTCCTTCCAACGCAGGAACGGCCGCTCGACCAGGACCCACGAGCCGTACGTCACGACAGCGGCGAGACCGAGCGCGACGAACGTCTGCACTACGGGTGGCCACCATCTGCCGTAACGCAACACCCCATTGAAGACCGCGAGATGCCAGATGTACAGGCCGTAGGAGACTCGGCCGACCGCCCGCAACGGGCGCGCCCGGAGCACGCGATTGACCAACCAGTCCGTCTGCAACACCGCGAGAAGAATGACTCCAACCGCGACCGCGATCAGCGTGTACCCGCCCCGGTACAAGAAGTCGCCATCTGCACCCACCCGGACGATGTAGAGAAAATAACCGAGCGCGAGCCATCCCGCGAGCTGCACGCCGCGCTTCGGGAGCTTCCCGCGGACCCACAGTTGCGCCAACAGGCAACCGACTAACAGCGCATCAGCGCGGGTGCCGAGCCGCGTATAGAGCACGATCCACGAGGTTCCATGGTTCCACATAACCGCGCGCCGGATCGCGACGATCGCGATGGCGCCGACCAGAACGACGACGGTTGGTGTCAACCGACGACGCAGCCCGAAGAACAAGGCCAAGCACACCGGCCAAACCAGATAGAACTGTTCCTCGACCGCAAGCGACCACATGTTGCCGAGCCCGGGAGACAGAGGAAGGTGGCGCAACCAGGTATTCGAGTAATAGAAGAGGATCGACAGAACCGACGACGGCTCGTGCGCGCCCGGCAAGCTCGTCACCCACGCGTAGTACGAGAAGACGACGACGAAGGCGAGCAGTGCGGGCAACAGCCGCAGCGCCCGACGCCTATAGAACGCGCCGAACCGTACGCGTCCACCTTTCGCTTGATCGCGGAGCAGGATTGCCGTGATCAGGAACCCGCTGAGCACGAAGAAGGCGTCGACGCCGAACCCGCCGCCCTTGGTCACGCGGTGGAAGAGCCACGGCACGGCGACCGGAAGATGATGAACCACGATAAGGAGAACTGCGACACCACGGAACCCGTCCAGTGCATCGATCTTGCCCAGAACCCGCGCGCCTCCGGACGCCGACTCGTCACCAGACGGAGGCGAGATCGCTTGGTCCTTCACCTGCCCGCACCCTCCAGCCAGTCCCGTAGCCGGCTTCAGTCACGCGTCAGGATACGACGACGCGACATAACGCGAAAGACCGCGGTTCGGAGTTTCGGCGCGCCTATTGGTATTGCACCGACCACGTCACGATCCCGACGGCCGCAGCGCCGGCCTGGTTGGCGCTCACCTGCAGGTCGAAGAGGTCGCCCGCGCTGAACGCAACATTCAGACCGGTCACATGACACGTCGTCACCGAAGACCCCGATGGAGTGCAATTCGTTGCCGGGTCCGCAACACCGTTCTTGCGCACGGCGAAGGTCAGCTTCTGATTACTGCCGCCGGCTCCCGACAGGCTGACGTAAAGCGCCTTCACGGTGCCCGAAACCGGCATCGGAATCTGCGTCAGAGCCGCTGAAGTACACGTGGACGCGAGACTTACACCCGCTCCGATGCCGACGAAGTCGCACGGCGACGTTGGAATCGGAGCGAGAAGAGACAGGGTGCCCGAGCCTCCCATGAGCAGACCATTCGCCGCGCCGGTCGCGCCCGAGAGCCCTTGAACACCTTGGGGTCCGGTCGCGCCGTCAACGCCTTGAATGCCGCGCGGTCCGGTCGGACCCACGACACCGTCAACGCCGTCAAGGCCTGGCGGTCCGGTCGCGCCGGCAACACCGTCAACGCCGTCAATGCCTGGCGGTCCGGTCGCGCCGAGCGGACCTTGAACCCCTCGCGGCCCGGTCGGACCGTCAACGCCGTCCAGGCCGGGAATGCCTCGCGGCCCGGTCGCGCCCACCGCGCCGGCGACACCGTCAACGCCGTCAATGCCTGGCGGTCCGGTTGCGCCGATCGTTCCTTGAATGCCGCGCGGTCCGGTCACGCCTACCGCCCCCTGCGGCCCGGTCGCGCCGGCGGGCCCTCGAACGCCTTGCAGTCCCCGGAACCCGCGCGGTCCGATCGCCCCCTTGCTCGCGACGAGGCTCCAATAGGTTCCGCTGGTGGGCACAGTGCCGACCGGCGGCTCCACTCGGTCGATGTAGCTCGACCCGAGGTAGAAGACAACGTCCGCGGTGCGATACGTGAGGGTAGAGGACCACTGTCCCCTCCAGCGCCAGTTGGCGAAGTCCAGCCGAACCTCACCGGCCACGCATATCTGCCCTGCGCTGCGGTCGATGACGCGCAACGAGCCGGTCGTCGTGTTGCGACACGTGCTGATGACATTCCCGTCGGGGATGTCCGCCACCGCGACACTCCCACCGAGCGCCACGAAACCCAATAAGAGCCCACCCAAGCGCGACGACCAACGGGCCGTGCCCCGCTTCCCCCACATCTCCGCGCCTCCCGTGCGCACGATCCGCGTCCCCTGGCGCGAAGCATCCGTGCCGACGATTGCGGGTTACCCCATTCGGCCGAGTTCTATCCAACCCCTGCCAGTTTTTCTCCGACGCGCAATCGCCACTACTAGAGTTCGATCGATTCGGTCTCGTCGAGGAGGCTCGGAATGGGAGAGTTCCCCGCAATCACGCACGTCGCACTGACGGTGAGCGACCTGGGTCGAAGCGTCCCCTGGTACGAAAAGTTGTTCGGTTCGAAGCCGGTCCTCGACGAGGACACCGGACCGTTCCACCACGTGGTCTGGCTCCTCGGTCAGACGCTGGTGGGCATCCATCAATTCCCGGACCCGGCGAGCGGCGGTCCGTTCAACGAGCGCCGGATCGGCCTGGATCATCTCGCGTTTGCGTGCGCCAACCGCGCCGAGCTTGTCGAATGGGAGACTCGGTTGAACGATCTGGGCATCCTCAACGGCGGCATTGTCGACGCGTCGTACGGTTCCGGTTTGTCGTTCCGCGATCCGGACAACATCGCGTTGGAGTTCTTCGCTCCGCCGGGCTGACCCGGAACAGGTCTCGCCGCTCAAGCGTCGGGCGCGAGCTCCTCGAGACCTTGCGCGACCAACGCCCGGAGATCGTCGGACCCCGCGAACGGCGCGGCGTCGGCATCGGCACGAGCGAGCACCTCGTCGGCCGACGCGCCTGCGCGCAGACCCGCGTAGAGATACACCAACGCCGAAGAGCGCGGCCCGGACCGGCACGTGACCAACGTCGGCCGCGGCAAGCGATCGAGCGCAGCCATGTGCCGGCGCGCCATGTCGATGTCGAGCACGCGCGGCGGATCGGCGATGATGTTCTCTGACTCCGGAACGGCGGCCTGCACCTGGGTGTACGACATGCCCCCGTCCATCGCCGCGAACTCTTCGCCGCACAGGAACAGCCACGATGCGGCCCCGACGTCACGAGCAAAGGCTCCGGGGTCGGCGATCGGTCCGCGGTTGAAGCTGAGATCCGCGGGCACCTCGAAACTGACCATCTCCCTACGGTACTTCCGGGTCCGACGTGATCTGCGTGTCAGTGACGCCCGGGGGCCGGCCCGGCTCCCGTCTCACCGCTGCCGATTGTCGTCGCGGACGCAGTCGGCGACGGACCGCTCGGCGCCGGCGCTCCGACCGACACGCCGGCCTCCTCGTGATCTTTGAATCGCGCTCCGCACGCGCCACAGACGAGCGCCAGCGCGATGACGACAGCGACCATGCGACGATGCATGCGATGCCTCCCGGAGCGCGAGACGCGTCACGCTGGCGAGCGTCGGCTCCCGCTGTCACGGGCGATCGCACGGTCATCACCGCGGATATCAACTCACCACGCTTTGTGGCATACGAAGGACGGATTGCGGGTACGGGAGCGGGGACCGGCGATTGGGCCGGCTCTTAGTCTCACGGAGGAACAAACATGGGTATCGGCGTCAGTCTGTTGTTGATCGCGGTCGGCGCGATCCTCGCGTTCGCTGTGAACACGACGGTGAACGGTCTCGACCTCGTCACCGTCGGATGGATCCTGATGATCGTCGGCGGCGTCGGCGCACTGCTATCGCTCATCTTTTGGAGCACATGGGGCGGCTTCGCCGGCACCCGGCGCGAGACGACCTACGTCGAACGCGACCGTACGGTTGTATAAGGCCCACTCCGTAACGGCCCCGGCGTCGTCGTCTTCTTTCGGGGAACTTCGCGCCGGGGTCGTTGCCTGCACGGTCGCGAAGAGACGCCCCCGGGTCGCAGGTGTTTCCCGAAGGCGCCTTTTCGCGAGGACCGGCGCTCAGCGCAATCAGTCCCCTTCGCGCACCATCCATGGTTCGCGTCGTTTCCTCACGCCGAGTAGGCGGGGGTGTCAGTTCTAGTAGTAGTGCGGCCGCCCACCAACTTGATGCCCGATCGCGCCGAGGATCCACAAGACCGCACCGACGACCAGCAGCACTGCCCCGACGGCCGACAGCAGGCCGATGCCGGTCAGGAGGCCGATGAGAAGCAAGATCACACCGATAACAATCACGCCATCACGTCCTTTCGTTTGAGTATGCCGACGCTCCGGCATTCAAATGCACTCACTGTTTCGGCTCTTCCGGGACAACCGGCGACGACGCCTGATCTGATACCCAGACATCGTCGCCGCAACCCATCGCCCGTCGCGTTCCGGCGATGACGACGGCGAGAGATCGGGTCGGATCAGCGGGCCTGGAGTTCGCGAAGGTCGGTCAACACCGTCTCGGCGTGCGCGTTCACGTCCGCGACCTCGTAGTTCTTGGCGATGATTCCCTCGGGATCGATCAGGTAGCTGTACCGCTTGGCGAAGCTCACCTTCTCGGTGCCGGGTGCTCGAGTCTCGTACGCCACGCCGACCTGTTCCGAGACGTCAGAGAGCAATCGGAACGGGAAGTCGAACTTTTCGCGGAACGCCCGATTGGCCTCGGGCGCGTCGAATGAAATTCCGAGGATCTCGCAGCCGAGCCTCTCGAACTCCTGGGCCTGATCACGCAGGCCCTTGCCTTGAATCGTTCAGCCAGGAGTGTCGGCCATGGGATACCACCACAACAGCACCCATCGACCGCGTAGATCCGCGAGCCGCACCGGATTTCCATCCTGGTCCACGACCGAGTCGAGCTCGGGCGCCGTTACCCCGGCGTTCAACATCCGGGAAATTGTACTGGTGAGCCGGCGGCGATGCACGGTCGCATGAGAGCTGGTACAACTCCCGATCGTGAGCACGCCGCGGCCTGGCTCCGACGAGTGGCGTGCGCTCGTCGACGAGCCGCTCGTCGATCCCGACCGGCGCATCGTCGACCCGCACCATCACCTGTGGCCCGGCGGACCGCTCCCGTACGGCCTCGCCGACCTGTTCGCCGACGTCGGCAGCGGGCACCGGGTCGAACGCACCGTGTTCATGGAGTGCCGCGCCGCCTACCGCACTCACGGCCCCGCCGCGCTCGAGTCCGTCGGAGAGACCGAGTGGGTCGCCGCCGAGGCCGAGCGCAGCGGCGGATTGATCGCGGGCATCGTCGGACATGCAGATTTGCGACGGTCGAACCTCGACGAGATCCTCGACGCGCACATCGAAGCGGGCCGCGGACGCTTCCGCGGGATCCGCGACGCGCTGGCGCGCGCCGAGCCGTCCGACCGGCTCATGATCGCCGGCGGCGCGCCCGCCGGCCTCTTCGAGGATCCCTCGTTCCGCGCCGGCGTCGCCCGGCTCGGCGCGCGCGGCCTCACCTACGACTCGTGGCACTACCACTACCAGAACCGCGAGTTCCTCGCGCTTGCGCGTGCGGTCCCCGACACCGTGATGATCCTCGACCACTTCGGCACGCCGATCGGCATCGGCCGCTACGCCGATCGACGCGACGCGATTTTCGAGGACTGGCAGCGCGATATCGCCGACATCGCCCGTTGCGAGAATGTCGCGGCCAAGCTCGGCGGGTTGGCGATGCCCGACAATGGCTTCGGGTGGAACGGGGCCGAACGACCGCCGACCTCCGACGAGTTCGTCGCCGCGCAGGGCCGCTACTACCGCCACGTGATCGAATGCTTCGGCCCCGAGCGCTGCATGTTCGAGTCGAATTTCCCGGTCGACCGAATGTCCCTCTCGTATCGCGTGCTGTGGAACGGCTTCAAGAAGCTCGTGCGCGGGTGCTCCGACGACGAGCGGGAGGCGTTGTTCGCCGGGACCGCAACGCGCGTTTACCGCCTCGAATGAGCCGCGCAACAGTTGGCAAGAATTTTGACTGCCTCGCGTCGGTTTTCTTGCGAACAGTTGGCAGCCCCCGACGTGCGTCACCCGTCCCCGAAGACCGCTCGCTCCGCCAGGAAGCGCAGGAGAGCGCGGGCTACGGCGTCGGGCTCTTCCACGGGGAGAAGGTGTCCGGCGTGCTCGAACCAGACGATCTCTGCGTCCGGGATCATGCTCGCCATTTGTTCCGGCACGCTCGGCGGCGTGAACAGATC
>JAUZEM010000425.1 GCA_030839005.1 Actinomycetota bacterium
GGCATCCGACGCGGATTGAGTCTCCAGCCGGGATCGAATGCCTCCTTGACGCGCCGCATCAGGGACGCGTTCGGGAGTGCGCAGCCGTAGCCGTCGTCGTCGGATGCTCCGCCGGTCTCGCGGAGCATCCAGCCCCCGTGCGCGTGCGCAACCGACCGAGCGTGCGTCAGCCCGCCTGCCTCGTCGGCCGCAACGTGCACCGTGCCGACGCCGATCTCTGCGCACCACCGAACGCGGCTGCCGAGCGAGGCGGTGCACGCGCGGACGCGTCCGGGCGCGACCGAGATGCGACCACGGTGCGGGCCGTCCGGAATCGCGGGCGCGCCCTCGAGTGCGGTGAGTCCGGAGCCCTGGGCGTCGACGTCGGCGTCGACCCCTTCGAACAGCACCGCCTCGTGCGCGCCGTTCCACAGGCGTGCCGACGGGCGGTACGAGCGGCTCCCGGAGCCGGCGAACCAGCGCGCCCGCGGGAAGCGGGGGCGGCACCGCAACGTCGCCTGCTGGAGCACACCGATCGTGCCCAGCGAACCGACGAACAGGCGCGGAAGGTCGTAGCCGGTGACGTTCTTCACCGTCGGGCCGCCGCCTTTCACCAGACGGCCGTCGGCGGTCTCGAAGCGCACCTCGAGCACGTGATCGCGCAGCGGTCCGTGCCGCAGCCGGCGGAGACCCGACAGGCCGCACGCCAGGATCCCGCCGATCGTCGCGTCGCGCGAGCGCGGATCGAGCGCGCATTCCTGCCCGTGCTCGGCCAGTGCGCGGTCGAGCGTGTCGAAGCTCGTGCCCGCGCCGACGGTGACCGTCATGTCGGCCGGTTCGTAGGTGATGACGCCGGCCGGCGCGCGCACCTCGACCGCGCCCTCCGTCGGCGGGCCACCGACCTCCCACTGCGTTCGGGCGCCGACCGGCGCGAGGGCGGGATCCGGCGTGTTCATACCCACGTTCCCTCCGGGACGCGCTGGAGCTCACCGCACCGGCTGCCGCGTGGGAGCACCTTTCGCGGATTCGCGACGCCATCGGGATCGAATGCGTCGCGCAGGCGCGCCTGGGCGTCGAGGTCGTCGGGGGAGAACATGCGCGGCATCAGGTCGCGCTTTTCGATCCCGACTCCGTGCTCGCCCGTGAGTACTCCCCCGGCGTCGAGGCATGCGTCGAGGATCTCCGTGCCCGCCGCGTGCACGCGATCCCAGACTCCCGGCTCGCGCTGGTCGAACACGAGCAGTGGATGCAGGTTGCCGTCGCCGGCGTGGAACACGTTCATCACGATCAGCTGGTGCGCGTCGGCGATCTCGTAGACGCGGCGCAGGACCTCGACCAACTTGGTACGCGGGACGACGGCGTCGTGCAGGTAGTAGTCGGGGGCGATGCGCGCGATCGCGCCGAATGCCGACTTGCGTCCCTTCCAGAGCAACGCGCGCTCGGCGTCGTCGGCTGCGACCCGAACGAGGGTCGCGCCGTTCGCGTGCGCGACCGCGTCAATCGCGTCGACCTGTTCTGCCACCCCGGCTTCCAGTCCGTCGACCTCGGCGAGCAGTACGGCCTGCGCGTCGCGCGGATAGCCGGCACCGACGAAGTCCTCGACGGCCCGGGTGATGGGCGCGTCCATCATCTCGAGCGCCGCGGGCAGGACGCCCGCGGCGATGATGCCGCTCACGGTCGCCGCCGCCGCCTCGACCGAATCGAACGCGCACAGCATGGTTGCGACGCAGGGGGCGTCGGGTGTGAGGCGCACCGCGATGCGCGTGGCGATCCCCATCGTTCCCTCCGAACCGACGAAGCAGCCGCGCAGGTCGTAGCCCGGGGTATCGGGCTCGATGCCGCCGAGTCGCGTCGCTTCGCCGTCGGCGAGCACGACGTCGACGGCCAGTACGTGCGCGGAAGTGACGCCGTCGGCGAGGCAGTGCGGGCCGCCCGCGTTCGTGCCGACGTTGCCGCCGATCGTGCATGCCTGCTGCGACGAGGGATCGGGCGCGTAGTGCAGCCCGAGGTGGCCGACCGCACGCGAGAGGTCGAGGTTCAACACGCCCGGCTCCACCCACGCAACGCATGCTTCCGGATCGATCTCGAGCACTCGGTTCATCTGGGTCGTCACGATCACCACCGGGTCGTCGAGCGGGGTCGCTCCCCCGGCGAGCCCGGTCCCGCTCCCACGCGCGACGAAGGGCCGGCCGTGCCGGCGCGCGACCAGAACGGCCGCGGCAACTTCCTCACTCGAACGCGGGAAGCAGACGGCAACGGCTCGACCGACTGCGACGCCCGCGTCTCGCGCGTACAACGCGAGCTCGAGCGGCTCGGCACCCGCACGATCCGGACCTACGGCGGCTCGGAGATCGGAGACGAGTTGGTCGTGTGACGGGTCGGAGTGCTCGATACGCGGGATGCTACCGACTAGCGTCGCACGTCATGGCTGGACCGACGCGCGAGTGGATCACGATCCCGGTTCCCGGCAAGGAGCGAAGGCAGTGGCAGGTCGACGTCACGTTCCTCGCGTCTTCCTGGCACTGCATCTTCGGTCAGGGATGCCAGGGCGTGCTCACCGAGCCCGCGCCCGAGATGGTCCAGGGATGTTGCTCGTACGGCGCATACGAGTCCGAGAAGAAGGTCAAGGAGAAGGTCGAGAAACTGGCCAAGCGCCTCGGCGACGACGAGTGGCAGTTCAAGCGCGTCGGCTTGAAGAAGGGCGTATGGGCGAACGCGGGCAAGGACGAGTGGCGCACCCGCATGCACGAGGATGCCTGCGTCTTCCTCAATCGCCCCGGTTTCGAAGCCGGGCCGGGTTGTGCACTGCACCTCCACGCGATGAACACGGGAAAGCACTTCAGCGACACGAAGCCGACGGTGTGCTGGCAGCTGCCG
>JAUZEM010000033.1 GCA_030839005.1 Actinomycetota bacterium
ACCACCCGGTCCATGTAGGAACGCACGTTGGGGAAGCCGGCGAAGTAGGCGTCGAGGATCTGGGTGGCCTCGGCCACCGGGATGCCGAGGCGCTGGGCCAGGCCGAACGACTCCATCCCGTAGGCCAGTCCGTAGGACACCATCTTGGCTTTGGACCGCATGGCCAGGGTGACGTCGGCCGGCTCGACGCCGTAGATGCGCGCCGCGGTGGTGGTGTGGATGTCGGCGCCGCGCTCGAACGCCTCGATGAGCCCAGGGTCCTCGGCAAGGTGTGCCATGACCCGAAGCTCGATCTGCGAGTAGTCGGCCGTGAGCAGCCCACAGCCTTCGTCGGCGATGAACGCTTTCCGCAACTCACGCCCGGTCGAGGTGCGCACCGGAACGTTCTGCAGGTTCGGCGCCTCGCTCGAGATGCGGCCGGTCGTGGTCGCGAGCTGGTTGAAGGTCGCGTGGATCCGTCCGTCGGCTTGGACGAGAGGTGGCAGCGCGTCGGCATATGTGCTCCGCAGCTTCTCGACCTCGCGGTAGCGCAGTAGCGACTCGACGATCGGGTGCGCCTCGGCCATCTTCTGCAGCGAGTCGGCGTCGGTCGACGCCCCGGTCTTCGTCTTCTTCACGGGAACGATCTCGAGCTTCTCGAACAGAATGCGCCGGAGTTGCGGCGTGGAGTTGACGTTGAACTCCTCGCCCGCATGGGCTTGGATCTCACCGACGAGTCGCCGGCATTCGTCTCCGAGCTCCTTGCCGAGGGTCTCGAGGAACCCGACGTCGATGCGCACGCCCGCGTCTTCCATCTTGGCGAGCACCGGAACGAGCGGGCGTTCGATGCGCTCGTACAGCTCGACGAGCTCGCGCGCTTCCAAGGCCTCGGCCAGTGAGTCGGCGAGGCGTACGAGCACCGCGACGCGCCGACCGGTCTCGCGGGCATTGGTCTCGCCGTCGAAGTCGAGCGTTCCTTCGACCTGATCGGGCGAGGTCACCTCGAGCGAGAGATACCGCACCGCGAGGTCTTCGAGCAGGTACTTCCCTTCACCCGGGTCGAGGAGGTACGCCATCACCGCGGTGTCGCGGTCGAGCGACTGCAGCTCTCGACCGAGGCCGTGCATCAATTCCTTGGCGCGGTGGACGATGAGTGGCGGGCTCTGCGGTCCGTCGATCGCGTCGAGCGCGTCGCGTACCTTCTCGTCTCCGAGGAGATCGCCGGCAATGTAGGTCGCGTCGTCGCCCGTCGAGATCGCGAGTCCGGTCACCGGGCTGCGCCCGACGACGCCGGCCCAGCGCGCGCCGACCGCGACCCGGTCGCCGTTCGCCGCGGCGCGCAACGCCTCGGCCGCGGCGGCCGCGTCGGGCGCGACGACCACGTTGACCTCGAGCGTGTCGGCAAGGGGGGTTTGGGCGACGTCGCCGACCGCATCGAGGATCCGCGGCAACAACAGCCGGAACTCGAGCTGGTTGAAGAGCACGCGCACGCGCTCTTGGTCGAACGCCCCCTGCTGCAGATCGGCCGGGGTCAGGCCGCCGAGGTCGACCTCGGTGTTCAGGCGTGACATCTCGCGATTCTTGAAAACGCGTTCCTTGGCCTCGGCCAGGTTCACGCGCTGCTTGGGGGGCAACTCGTCGAGGTGGTCGTAGACACCTTCGAGACCGCCGTAGGTCGTGATCAGCTTCGCGGCCGTCTTCTCGCCGATACCCGGAACGCCCGGGAGGTTGTCGCTCGTGTCGCCGCGCAGGCTCGCGTAGTCGAGGTACTGCGCAGGCGTCACACCGAGGCAGCGCTCGGCGATGCCGGCCTCGTCGTAGAGCGCGTAGTCGGAGACGCCCCGCTTGTTGTACAGCACCTTCACGTGCGGGTCGCGGACGAGCTGATACGAATCGCGGTCGCCGGTGACGATGACGACGTCGGTCCCCTCGGCGGCCGCGCTCGTCGCGAGCGTCGCGATCACGTCGTCGGCCTCGACGCCGGGAACCTCGAGCTGCTTTATCTCCAGGGCATCGAGGACCTCGTGGATCAGCGGCAGCTGCGAGCGGAACAGGTCGGGAGTCTCCTTTCGGCCCGCCTTGTATTCCGGGTCGAGCTCGATTCGATACGTGCTGCCGCCCGGCGCGTCGAAGGCCACCGCGATGAGGTCGGGGTGTTCGTCGGCCATGACCTTGGTGAGCATCGAGGTGAAGCCGTACACCGCGTTCGTCACGGTGCCGGCTTTGGTCGCGAGATCGGTCGGCAGCGCGAAGAACGCCCGGTACGCCAACGAATGGCCGTCCAGCAGCAGCAATTTGGGCATCGAGGTCATGCTACGACGACCCGGCGACATTCCCGGGAGGTGCCGCTACGGGGTGAGCACCCCGCCGACGACGTCGTGCGCGACCTCGTGGATCTTGCGACGCGAGTTCATCGCACTCTTCTGCAGGAACCGCCACGAGTCGGCTTCTGAGAGACCGTGCTCGTCCATCAGCCGGCCCTTGGCGCGGTCGATGATCTTGCGTGCCTCCAACCGTTCGGCGAGGTCGGCGTTCTCCCGTTCGAGCGCGACGATCTGTTCGAAGCGGCCGAGAGCGGTCACGATCGCCGGGAGCAGGTCGCTCGTCTGGAAGGGCTTGACGAGATACGCGAGCGCGCCGGCATCGCGGGCCTGCTCGACGAGGTCGTGCTGGGAGAACGCGGTCAGGATGAGCACGGCCGCGAGACGCTCGCCCGCGATGGTGCGGGCCGCGGTGAGCCCGTCCATGCCCGGCATCTTGATATCGAGGATCGCGAGGTCGGGTTTGAGCTCGCGAACGAGCTCGATCGCGTGGTCGCCGCGGCCGGTTTCGCCGACCACCTCGTAACCCTCTTCCTCGAGGATCTCCTTGAGGTCCAGACGGATGATCGCCTCGTCCTCGGCGATCACGACGCGCACGGGTTTGGTCACCGGTTCTGAGCCTCTCACCTATCGTTACGAAGAGGACGTGGGGGTTCGCGGGAACGTCGGCTCGTTCGCCATGCGATCGAGCAGTGCGTCCTGGTCGCGTTCGAGCTCTTCGATGGCGCGTCGCAACGCGTCGCGTTGGCGCAACTGTGCGTCGGCGTGGCGGCGCATCTCGTGGGCCTCGGCCTGGGCCAGCGGGGTTTCCGAAACGAGGGACCGCAGCCGAGCGTCCTCCGCTTCACCGACGAGGACCGCGCACTGCTCCTCGGCGACCGCGAGCTCGGCGCGCAGGCGCTTGAGGCGGTCGCTCACGTCGATGAGCCGGCGTTCCAGCAGGGACTTGGCCATGGAAACGGCAAGTGTACGGCGCGCGGCCTCTCAGTGCCGACGCAAATGGCGACGCCCGCGGCGGGTCACGCGGCGGCGGTGCCTTCTCGCAGGTGCCGGCGGCCGAATGCGAAGGCGCATCCGTACAGGACACCCGCCACGATCAACAATGCGCGGTAGCCAACGAGGAGTGACGCGTACTCGAGGACACCGCCGACCATCGCGCCGAGCAAGTTCGCGGCGAACGCGACCGTCGACGATCCGACGTCCTTGAAGCGCTGCGTGAACACCAGATTCGCCATGAAGATCGGTGCGAACGCAAGGGCGACGGCCACGAGGAAACGCAACGGCACCGCGAGCGACAGCACCCAAGTTGGTGGAACTGTGTATGCGACCGCGAGGAACGCGACGAGAACTCCGTAAAGCCATACGGGCCGGCGGAAGGTGACGTGTCTGGACACCTCGACCGCCAAGAGGACGCTGAGCAGGACGCCGGTGAACACGAGCGCGTTCACGAACCACGTCGTGCCGAAGAACAGCGCGAATCGCACCACGTACATGGTCTCGAGCAACAAGAACGCGGCACCCATGAAGAAGAGATCGGTATAGCGCGTCATCGTGCCGAGCGGTCGGCCAGCGAGCAGCACCATGAGGACGGAGGCAAGCAGGATCAAGGCGATCGTCTCGAGGTAGAAACCGGGAATCGTGCGCGTTCGCAAGTACGGGAAGGGGTGATCGTCCGTCGCCGGTGACGGCACCGGCGTGGTCTGGGTCACCCAGGTGTCGGCGCAGCGCAGGGCGGCATCGGTCTTCGCGTCTTCCAAGAACGCAAGATGCGAGATGACGCTTCCCTGGTCGTCGTGACACGGCGGTCGCCCGAACACCTCGTTCAAGGTGCCCGCATACCGGTCGACGAGCCAACGCTCTTCGTAATAGTTGTACATACCGAACGCACCCTGGGGCTTGAGGTGATCGCGCGCCGCCTCGAACGCCTGCTTCGTGAAGAGGTAGCTCTCGAGCCGCAAGCTCGACTGGCCCGCGACGAGCGTGATCGAGTCCGGCAGGGCAAACAGGATCAGGTCGTATTGCCGATCGGTGCGTTGCAGAAACGCGCGGCCGTCGTCGATGTGGACGTGCACTCGGCGATCCGCGTACGGATGGTCGGGATGCAGCTGCTTTCCGAGTTGGTAGAGACGGGGGTCGATCTCGACCGCGTCGACTCGCTTGGCGCCCCGCGCGAGCGCCAGCGCAACGTCATTCCCGGTTCCGGCCCCGATGATCAGCACGTCCGAGAGATTGACCGCGACCCGGTCGTACACGCGCGAATAGATGAGCGGAACGCTCCGCGACAGCGGGAGGATCGCCTGGTGCGGGACGCCGTTCACCGAGACCACCGGTGCTTGCAGATTCGCGTCCTGCTTCACCTCGATCTTGTAGTACGGCGACCACGAGGTACCCGCAGCGAGGGATTCGGCGCCGAGTATCGCGACGAGTGCGACGAGTCCGGCGACCTGCAAGACACCCAGGTGCGGAAGGTACAGCGCGACGAGCACGACGGCCACGACGAGTCCCCAGACGACCGGACGAACACCGAGGAACGACAGCGTGGTGAACGCCGCGATGCCGGCGACGCTGCCGATGAGATCGAGGCGATACGCGTCGAGGGGCGGAAACTGAGCGAAGGCGCGTGCGACACCCTCCCCGACAAAGGCCATTGCGGCCGTGACGGCCACGAAGATGACCGAGAGCACGACGTAGCGCGGCGGACCGCTGCGTTGCACGATTCCGAAGAACAGCAGGTCTGCGCCGCTGGAACGGATCCTCACGGGAAAGAAGCGCACGAACGCAACCAGCGCGGCCAGCGCGAGCGGTGCGTACGGGAAAAGGTTCCGCCGTGACCGAGCACGCAGGAAGCCGATGCCGATTCCGAGGAAGCTGCCCAGGAGGACGAAGTTCGAGAAATACGACAGGTAGAGGACGTCCGACCCGCCCCATCGAATCAGGGCGAGCTCGACGAACAGCATGAGGAAGCTGAGCAGGATGAGGCGCAGGCGATCGTTCACAATCGAGGCGGCATGGTTCGTGATCGTCGCGTCCGTCAACGGTCCCCCGAGCACAGTCCGAAATCGAGGCGCCATCATGGCAGGTCGAGCCCGTGCCGTTGCGGCGACCGGGAGAGCGCAGGCCGTGGCACGCGTGGTTCAATGAGCGGCATCAATTCGACGACAACATCGAACATCAGGCGCACATGGCAACGATCATCATTCACGCAGGCATGGCGAAGACGGGGTCAAGCAGCGTGCAACGGTGGATCGCACTGAACGCGGACCGCCTTCGCGACGAGCGCGGCATCCATACCGTCGTTGCGACGAACCAGACACAAGGTAATCCCACGAAGCGCGTCCACATGGAGCCGTTTCGATCGGGGCGTTTGAACTCCGGCCTGTTTGTCTATAGCTGGATCGCACAAGGACGCGCCCCGGAGTTCGTGCGCCGGATGATCGATGAATTGTCGGGGTTTGCGGACACGTATCCGACGGTGCTGATCACCGCCGAGGCCCTCGCCATTCCTTTCTCGGAGCTCGACGAGGCGTTCCTCTCGGCGCTCGACGGACTCGCGTGTCGTCACGAGGTTCGGGTCGCGTACTACGTCAGACCGCAACACAGCGCCATCGAGGCAATGTGGCGACAGGACGGATGCCGCGAAGGCAAGGATCCATCGACGTACGCGGCCGAGCAGTCGGATCGCGGGATGCATTATCTCCGGACACTCGATGGCGTCCGGCGAAGCGCGCCGCACGTCAGATTCGAGATTCGGCCCTTTCGAGCCGATCTACTCGCGGGTGGCGGACCCGTCGAGGACTTCGTCCGCACGTTTCTCTCCCTCGACGAGACTTGCCCCGAAATCTACGAGAACGCGGGACTCCCGCTCGAGCTCCTCAACGTCCTTCGCCGGGCTCCCGAAGGAGTCTTCTGGGACAAGGCAACTGAGAAATACCCGCGACGTGAGCTCAAGGCCGCGTTCGCAGGTCTCACGATCCCGGAGTCGCCGAGGATTCAGCGGTCCCGTCTGATCCTGCGGCAATACTGTCACGAGGTCTTCGAGCCGGAGAACCAGGAGCTCATACGTCGACTCGGGTGGAACACGGCGAACTTCATCCCTCCCGCAGAGGGGCTCGACCGCGGCTGGAGCCTCTTCGAGCTGGACACCCTCTGGGCACCCGAGGCCTCGGACGCGGAGTTGGGCTCGTCCGATGGCTTCGCGCGATGCGAGGGCGCTTGAGAACGCAAGCGCAGGTTGCGGTTGTAGCGCCACAAAGCATCTCGGCC